>CAZTGY010000102.1:0-8740 GCA_964613445.1 uncultured Chromatiaceae bacterium
GTCTACGACGTCGACCGGCAAGCCAAGTTCCCCTTCACGGCGGACATCGTGCGCATTCCGGAATGGCGGACCCTGGCCGCCATGGCAGTGGGCCTCGCCATCCTGATGCTCGCCGTCTTCTCCGTCGACGGCCGGAAGCTTAAGAACTTCGGCAGGGGCTTCCTGGCCGTGGTCGCCTACGCCACGGCGACGGCCGTGGTCTGGGTCATGTACGAGTACTCCCAGCAGTACATGACCATCACCACGGTGCTGGTGGGCCTGCTCATGTTCCTGGGGACCACCGGCGTGCTGGCCGTGCTGCTGGCGGAGGCCCACGAGTGGGCCGAGGCCCAGTGGGCCACCAGCTGGCGCCGTCTGCTGCGCGGGCCGCTGGATGCACCGGAGCAGGCCGGCGAACTGCCAAAGGTCTCGATCCACGTGCCCTGCTACAACGAGCCGCCCGACATGGTCATCGAGACCCTCGACGCGCTGGCCAGCCTCGACTACCCCGACTTCGAAGTCCTGGTGATCGACAACAACACCCGCGACGAGGCGGTGTGGCGCCCCGTTGAAGCCCGCTGCGCGGAGCTCGGCGCGCGCTTCCGCTTCTTCCACGTGGCGCCCCTCGCCGGGTTCAAGGCGGGCGCGCTCAACTTCGCCCTGGCGCAGACGGCGCCTGACGCCGCCATCGTCGCGGTCATCGACAGCGATTACGTCGTCGTAAGCCACTGGCTGCGGGACCTCGTGCCGGCCTTCGCCAACCCGAAGATGGCCATCGTGCAGGCGCCCCAGGACTACCGCGATCCGCAGGGCAGCGCCTTCAAGGCCAGCTGCTACGCGGAGTACGCCGGGTTCTTCCAGATCGGGATGGTCACGCGCAACGAGCGCAACGCCATCATCCAGCACGGCACCATGACGCTCGTGCGCCGGTCGGCGCTCCAGGCCTCGGGCGGCTGGGCCGAGTGGTGCATCACCGAGGATGCGGAACTGGGGCTCCGCCTCTTCGAGCAGGGCTGGGACGCCACCTACATTCCCCGCTCCTATGGCCAGGGCCTGATGCCGGACACCTTCACGGACTTCCGCAAGCAGCGGTTCCGCTGGGCCTACGGCGCGATGCAGATCCTGCGGCGCCATTCCCGGGTGCTGTTCAACTGGCGCGACGCGGCCCTCGCCCCCGGCCAGCGCTACCACTTCCTGGCAGGCTGGCTGCCCTGGGTCGCCGACGGCGCGAACCTGGTGTTCAACTTCGCGGCGCTGGCCTGGTCGACGGGCATGGTCTTTGCGCCGCGCACCGTGGACCCGCCGCTGATGATCTTCTCCGTGCTGCCCCTCTCCCTGTTCGCGTTCAAGGCGGTGAAGCTGGTCGACCTGTACCGCACCTGCGTGGGCGCGGGCCCGCGCCAGATTGCGGCGGCAGCGCTTTCCGGCCTCGCCTTGTCCCACACGGTGGGGGTCGCCGTGATCTCCGGCCTGTTCACGAAGGACAAGCCGTTCTTCCGCACGCCGAAGCAGGCGCCCCGCCACGCGCTGGCGCAGGCCCTGGTCTCGGCCCGGGAGGAGTGGCTCATGACCGTCGCACTGCTGCTGGCCGCCTGGGGTGTCAGCCAGATCGAGCTGATGGGCAGCCCCGACCTCGCCGTGTGGATCGTCGTGCTGATCATCCAGACCGTGCCGTACATCGCGGCGATCATCATGTCGCTGGTCAGTGCGCTGCCACTGCCCGCGAAACTCGTGGGGCTGCCCACCCCGACCCGCCACCAGCAATCGGGCGCCGTAGGAGCGGCTTCAGCCGCGACCAGCGCAGTGGACGTGCTGGCGGATGATGACGTCGCGCCTGAAGGCGCTCCTACCAGCCACTCCTAGCTGGAAAGGCACCGGATGTCGCTGGCACGCACGCTTTGCTTCGGAACGATCGCGGCCATCGCGCTGGCGTCCCCCGTCACCGCGCAGCAGTGGCAGCACTACGGCGGGGATGCCGGCGGCCAGAAATTCTCGCCGCTGCGCCAGATCAACACGGAGAACGTCGGGCAACTGGCCGTCGCCTGGCAATACCGCACCGGCGAGCTCGAGCGGCATCCGCCCCTGCAGACGGCCATGTCCAAGGTCCAGGTGAACCCGATCCTGCTGCCCGCCGCGGCCGGCGGCCACCTGATGATCTGCACGCCGTTCGGCCGCGTCGTGGCCCTCGACCCGGCCCGGGGCACCGAACGCTGGGTCCACGATCCGGGCGCCCGCATCGGCGGCTACGCCACCCCTGAAGACCCCGAGGGACTCGCCAGTCCCGGTTTCGCCAACTGCCGGGGTGTCGCCTGGTGGGAGGACAAACAGGCGCCCCAGGGCGCCCTCTGCAAGCACCGGATCTTCCTGGCCACCCACGACCTGCACCTGGTGGCGCTGGACGCACCCTCGGGGAAGCCCTGCCCGGGCTTCGGCACCGGCGGCAGCGTGAACGTCGAGCCCGAGGTGCTGAATGCGCAACCGCCGGCGGTGAAGGGCGAAGTGAAGTTCGCCGGCCCGCCCGCGGTGGTGAATGACGTGATCGCCCTGGGCACGACCGTGCGGGACTTCCACCGGGCGAACGCGCCCAACGGCTCGGTGCGCGCCTTCGACGCCCGCACCGGGGCCCGCCGCTGGACCTTCGACCCGGTGCCGCGCTCGGCGGCCGACCCGGCCTACGCCGGCTGGACGCCCGAGGCCGCGCAGGACACCGGGGCCGGGAACGTCTGGGGCACGATGAGCGCCGACGAGGCGCGGGACCTGCTTTTCCTGCCCACCTCGGGCCCTTCCCCGGACTTCTTCGGCGGCACGCGGCCCGGCGACAACCGCTACTCGGATTCCATCGTCGCGCTGCGCGGTTCCACGGGCGAAGTCGTGTGGCACTTCCAGACGGTCCACCACGACGTCTGGGACTACGACAACACGGCCCAGCCGACGCTGGTCGAGCTGACGCGGGATGGCCGGCCCTTCCCCGCCGTCATCCAGGCGACCAAGACGGGGATGCTCTACATCTTCCACCGTGAGACGGGCGAGCCCTTCTTCCCGATCGAGGAGCGGCCGGTGCCCCAGGGCGGCGTGCCGGGCGAGGTGCTCTCGCCGACGCAACCCTTCCCGGTGAAGCCGCCGGCCCTGGTGCCCCAGCAGTTCACCGCGGCGGATTTCTGGGGCATGACGCCCTGGGACCTGAACGCGTGCCGGAAGGCCTACGGCGGCTACCGCTACGGCGGGATCTTCACGCCGCCCTCCCTGCAAGGCTCCATCCTGTGGCCGTCGAGCGCCGGCGGGGTCAACTGGGGCGGCGTGGCCGTCGATCCCGGGTCAGGCATCCTGGTCACCAACGTCATCCGCCTCGGCCACTACGCGCAGCTGATCCCGGCGAGCTCGGCCGACGGCGTGAAGAGCAGTCCCCAGGAGAACATGCTGGGCGCGCCGGTGCGACTGCTCGGCACGCCGTACGCGCTCAAGCAGGGCGCGCTGCTGTCGCCCGCCAACCAGATGCCCTGCACCGCCCCGCCCTATGCCCAGCTCGTGGGCGTGGACCTGCAGGCCGGCACCATCCTGTGGAAGTCGACGCTGGGCGTGTGGGACCACAGCCTTCCCCCGCCCATGGCGTCGCCGTTCTCCCTGCCGCTGCCCCTGAACTGGGGCACGCCGACCTTCGGCGGGCCGATGGTGACCGCGGGCGGCCTGGTGTTCATCGGCGCCACGGGTGACGACCGCTTCCGGGCCTTCGAGACCCGGACCGGCCGGGAACTGTGGCAGGCCACCCTGCCCACCGGGGCCTTCGCCGTGCCCATGAGCTACGAGGCCGATGGCCGGCAGTTCGTGGTCATCGCGTCCGGTGGCCATGCCTTCGTCTACCAGAAGCCGGGCGACCAGATCACGGCCTTCGCCCTCCCTGCGGACAGGCGCTGAGACGGCAGCCGGGCCATGCCGCGGCGGGACCACAATGCCGCCGGCATCCGGCCACGCGCCTGCAGCGAAACTGCAGGAGCCCTCAATTCCATGGAACTCGAATGAACGACTCTCCCGGCCAGGCACCAGCCCAGGCCCGACTCCTCCTCGGGCTCGGGGTGCTGCTCTTCGCCATCGGGCAGTCCCTGACCTTCATCATCGTGACCCCGTTGGCGCGCCAGGTGGGCTTCACCCCCCAGAGCTTCGGCATCGCGCTGACGCTGGCCAGCCTCCCCCTGATCTTCGGCGCGCCCTTCTGGGGCAAGCGGAGCGACGTGATCGGCCGCAAGCCGGTGTTCATCATCGGCGTCACGGGTGCCGCCGTCGGCACGCTGCTGGTTGCCCTCGTCCTGCAGCTCGGCATCAGCGGCATCGTGACGGGCTTCTGGCTGCTGGTGCTGTTCGCCCTGACCCGCGCCAGCTATGGCTCGGCCGCCTCGGCGATCTACCCCGCGGCCACCGCGTACATGGTGGACGTCACCGACGTGCAGAATCGTGGCCGGGGCCTGGCCATCATCGGTGCGGCAAATGGCATGGGCTCGGTGCTCGGCCCCGTGATGGCGGGCGCCCTCGCGTTCTTCGGCCCGCTGGTGCCCATGTACGTGGCGGCCGCGATCGGCCTGGCTGGGGCCGTGATGGCCTGGTACCTGCTGCGGGAACCGGCACGGCATGCGGACACCCGCAAGAAGGTCACGATGAAGCTGGGCGATCGCCGCCTGCGGCCCTTCCTCATCATGTGGTTCGTGTTCTTCCTCACCTTCATGGCCCTGCAGCTCATCCTGAGCTTCTACCTGCAGGACGAGTACGGCATCACCGACCCCAAGGACCTGGTACGCCAGGCAAGCCTGATGCTGATCAGCATGGCTTCCATGATCGTGTTCGTGCAGATCGGCGTGCTGCAGGTGGTGAAGGCCCGGCCGAAGACGCTGCTGCGGCTGCTGGGGCCCTTCTTCGTCCTGGCGCTGATCATCATCGGCAATGCGCCGAACCTGGTCGTGATGGCCATCGGGTTTGCCGTGCTGGGAATTTCCTTCGCCTGCGCGAATCCCGGCATCAACGGCAGCGCGAGCCTGTGCGTGGAGCCCTGGGAACAGGGTGCCACGGCCGGCTTCCTGGGCGCGGGTAACACGCTCGGCGCGATCCTCGGGCCCATCGTCGGCACCCAGATCTACACCCACGTGGGCCACCACGGCCCGATGATCGTGGGGGCGATCGCGCTGTCGGCCCTCAGCATCTACGCCTTCACGATCAAGGTGCCGGACCGGTGGGGCGGTTCGGGCAAGCCCCGGCAGGAGCCGGTGGCGGCCGAAGGCACCGGCGCCGCCACCTAGGTCGATCAGGCCGGCGGCCACCGGCATTTCCCTGCCAATCGCCGGCATTCCAGCATTGGGGTGCCCGCGGGATTCTCTGTATCCTGTCTATACACATCGAAGGTGTATAGGCCATGCGCACCAACATAGTCCTCGACCCAGACCTGATCGCGCGCGCCATGAAGAAGGCGGGTTCGACAACGATGCGGGAGACGATCGACATCGCCTTGCGCGAATACGTGAGCAAGCCTGATTACGACGCGCTCCTGAAGCTGGCCGGAAGCGGCGCGATAGATCCCGCCTACGACCCGAAGGCGGGCGACAGGCCGGCAACGGCAGTGGCCGATGCCGCGGGGGCCTACCGGGCCCGCAAGCCGGTGCGGAAGCGGCCGGCGCGTCAGTGATCGTCGACAGCTCGGTGTGGATCGCCCACCTCCGCGGCACGGGCTCCCCCGGCGCGCGCCGCCTGGCCGCCGCACTGGCAGCCGGCGAGCCGATCCTGCTCCCGGATATCGTCCTGCTGGAGGTGCTGCGCGGCGCCAGCAGCGAGAGGGACTTCCTGCGCCTCGAACGGGCCTTCCTGACGCTGCCCCGGTTCGTGCCGGCCGATCCCCGGCAACTGGTGCGCCTGGCCGCGCACCTGTATGCGCGTTGCCGCTGGGCCGGCTTTACTCCCCGGAGCGGCACCGATTGCCTGATTGCCTGTTGCGCGATCGAGGCCGGGCAGCCGCTGTTGCACGCGGATCAGGACTTCCGGCGGATCGCACGGCTCGAGCCGGCATTGGCGCTCATCGGCTGAACGTCGGGCCGGTCTCCAGCGCCGGGTCACCCGGTATTCCGCAGTCCCGCGGCGATGCCATTGATGGACAGGTGTATGCCCCGCCGCAGCCGGTCGAAGCTCCGGATGCACTTCTTCTGCGCCCGGTAGCGACGGAGCAGCTCGATCTGCAGGTGATGCAACGGATCGATGTAGGGGAAGCGGTGCTGGATGGAGCGGGCCAGCGCGGGGTTGTCGCTCAGGCGGCCCTGGTGGCCGGTGATGAGCGCCAGCGCCCCGCTGGTCCGCTCCCACTCCTGCCGGATCACCCTGAACAGCGCCGGGCCACCGACCTGCCCCCGGGCCTTCCCCGCTGCACGGACCGGCACCAGGTCGGCGTAGCGGGCGGCGATGCCAAGGTCGCTCTTGGCCAGCACCATGTCCAGGTTGGAGAGCAGGGCGCTGAAGAAGGGCCACTCCCGGGCCATGCGCCGGAGCAGGGCCAGCCGCTGGCGCCGTCCCGGCCCGCGGCCCAGCCAGGCCTCGACGGCACTGCCGAAGCCGAACCAGCCCGGCAGGCCCACCCGGCTCTGGCCCCAGGAGAAGCTCCAGGGAATCGCCCGCAGGTCCTCGATGGGCAGCAGGCCGCGGGCGTGGGGCTGCCGGGACGCCGGCCGGGAGCCGATGTTCAGGGCCGCGATCTCGCCCAGGGGCGTGGCCGCGTGGAAGTACTCGAGGAAGCCCGGCGTCTCGTAGACCAGTGACCGGTAGGCCCGGAAGCTTGCGGCGCTCAGGGCCTCGGCAGCCGCCAGGAAGGACCGGGGCAACCGCCGGTGGCTCTTGAGCAGCGTCGCTTCCAGCGTGGCCGCCACCAGGGTCTCCAGGTTGCGGCGCCCGATGCCGGGATTCGCGTACTTGGAACTGATCACCTCCCCCTGCTCCGTGAGCCGCAGCTGCCCGTTCACCGTGCCGGGCGGCTGGGCCAGGATGGCCTGGTAGGCCGGCCCGCCGCCCCGGCCCACCGTGCCGCCCCGGCCATGGAACAGCCGCAGCACGATGCCGTGGCTCTGTCGCAGTTCGTGGAACTGCTGCACCAGCTCGGTCTCGGCGCGGTACAGCTCCCAGTTGCTGGTGAAGAAGCCGCCGTCCTTGTTGCTGTCGCTGTAGCCGAGCATCACCTCCTGCTCGCCCCCGCTCCGGCGGATGAGCGGCAGGATCCCCGGCAGCTCGTAGAGCGACCGCATGATCTCCGGGGCCCGGCGCAGGTCGCCGATGGTCTCGAACAGCGGCACCACGATCAGGTCGGCCACCGCGTCCCGGCCAAGGGTCCCCCGCATCAGGCCCGTCTCCTTCTGCAGGACCAGGACCTCGAGCAGGTCGCTCACGTCCTCCGTGTGGGACACGATGCTGTGCCGGATCGCCTCCGGGCCAAACCGCGCACGGGAATCCCGGGCCAGCTCGAAGATTGCGAGTTCGGCCCGGGTGCGGGCGGAATAGCGCGCGCCGGCCACCCGCAGCGGCCGCACGTCGTTCAGCAGCCGCACCAGCAGGTCACGCCGGCCGGGCTCGGCGAGGGCGCGATAGTCGGGCGTCACCCGCGCCACCCGGAGCAGCTCGGCCACCACCGCCTCGTGCCGGTCCGAGTTCTGGCGCAGGTCGATCGTGGCCAGGTGGAAACCAAAGACCGCCACGGCCCGCTGGAGCGGCGCGAGCCGGGGCCCGATCAGGGCCGCGGCCCGGTGGGCCCGCAACGAGCGCTCGATGATCGCCAGGTCGGCGCCCAGGGATCCGGCATCCGGGTACGGGCTGGCCTTGCCCACCGCGAGCCGCCCGCTGGCGGCGCCGCTGAGCCGCTCCAGCGTGGCGGCCAGCCGGGCATAGATGCCGGTGAGGGCCCGGCGGTAGGGCTCGTCCTCGCGGTGGGGATTCCGGTCCGGGGAGCGGGCCGCCAGGGCGGCGAGCCCGGGCGTGACCGGCGCCAGCAGCAGGGACATGGACAGCTCCGCGCCGAGCGCATGCACTTCCTGGAGGTAGTGGCTGACGGCCACGCCGGCCTGGCTCGCGAGGGCCAGCCGGAGGGAGTCGCTGGTGACGTTCGGATTGCCGTCCCGGTCGCCGCCGATCCAGCCGCCCATGCGGAGGAAGCTCGCCACGGGCTGCCCGGGCAGTTCCTGCTCGAGTTCCCGGTACAGGCGGGGAATCTCCCGGAGGAAGGTGCTGTGGTAGTAGCTCAAGGCGTTGCCGATCTCGTCGGCGACCGTCAGGGTGGTGGTGCGCAGCATGCGGGTCTGCCATAGCTGGGTGATGCGGGCGCGGATCAGGCCTTCGTTCTCCGCGCGGGCCTCCGGCGTCAGTGGCCCGTCCCGGTCCTCCAGGAGCCCGGCCAGGGCCCGCTCGGCGTCCAGGATGCTCTTGCGCTGGACCTCCGTGGGGTGGGCGGTCAGCACGGGCGACACCCTGGCCCGTGCCAGGGCCGCCGCGATCGCCCGGGGCCGGAGGCCGGCCCGCCGCAACCGCCCGAACGTGCGGGGAAACGAGCCGTCCTGGTGGCGACCCGCCCGCTCGTGGATGTTCCGGCGGCGGAGGTAATGCCGGTCCTCGGCGATGTTGGCCAGGTGGGAGAAATAGCTGAAGGCCCGGATCACGCTCACGGCCCGGTCCAGGCTCAGGCCCCGGAGCAGCCGGTCCAGCCGCTGCCCCGCCCGGGCATCGGCCTTGAGGCGGTAGTCCACGGACAGTTGCC
>CAZTGY010000103.1:0-8645 GCA_964613445.1 uncultured Chromatiaceae bacterium
CCTCGGCGACACGGAGCTGGAAGGCTACGTGTCAGAGATCATGACTCCGGCCCAGAAGAAGCGGTTCGAGGAGGGGAATGACCTGGACTTCTCCTACGTCTCCGAGGATGGCGGCCGCTTTCGCGTCAATGTCTACCGCAAGGAGACCGGCGTGGGCGCGACCTTCCGGTCCATCCCCGGCAACATCCCGACGCTGGACAGCCTCGCGCTGCCGCCCGTGGTCAGGAAGCTCCTCGAGCACCACCAGGGCATGATCCTGGTCACCGGGTCCACGGGGACCGGCAAGTCCACCACCCTGGCGGCGATGATCGATCACCTGAACGGCACGCAGAACTGCAACATCATCAGCCTGGAGGACCCCATCGAGTTCATCCACCGCAGCAAGCAGGCCCAGATCATCCAGCGGGAGCTGGGGACGCACCTGCCGTCCTTTGCCGAGGGCATCCGGGCCGCGCTCCGTGAGGACCCCGACGTCATCCTGGTGGGCGAGCTCCGGGACGCCGAGACGATCCAGATGGCCATGACGGCGGCCGAGACCGGGCACCTGGTGCTTGGCACCCTCCATACCACCGGTGCCGTGAAGACCATCGACCGGGTCATCGACGCCCTGCCCGGCGACATGCGCGAGCAGACCAAGAGCTTCCTCTCCCAGAGCCTCAATGCGGTCATCACCCAGACGCTGGTCCGCACACCCGATGGACGTGGCCGCAGGGCCGTCGTCGAGATCATGCTGATGACCCGCGCCATCGCCAAGCTGATCATGACGGACCAGACGCACCAGATCCCCGCCCAGCTGCAGACAGGCAAGGACCTCGGGATGCAGATGATGGACCAGGCGCTGCTGGATGCGATCCAGAGGAAGCAGATCGACCCCGATGACGCCTTCCGCTACGCCAGTGACAAGTCGATCTTCCAGCGCTTCGTGACCGATACATCCGTCCTGCCGAAGTTCGAGGTCGGTGGCACGTGAGCCAGATTGACGACTACCTGAAGCAGGTGATGATCCGCAATGGATCTGACCTGCATTTCATCGCCGGCGAGCCGCCCCGGGCCCGGATCTATGGCGAGCTGCAGATCCTGGCGGCCGAGACCCTGAGCATGAGCAAGGTGGAGGCCGCGCTGCAGGAGATCATGTCGGCCAAGGCCAGGGAGGACTTCCAGCGGCGGGACTCCACCGACTTCGCCTATTCCCTGGCGGACCTCGCCCGCTTCCGGGTGAACGTCTTCCGGCACGTTGCCGGCATGGGCGCCGTGCTGCGCGCGATCCCGTCGAAGGCCAAGTCGCTGGAAGAGCTGAAGATGCCCCCCGTGGTGTCCCAGCTGTGCAAGCAGCCCCAGGGAATGATCCTCGTGACCGGCAAGACGGGCTCGGGCAAGTCCACGACGCTGGCGGCGATGATCGACGAGATCAACACCAAGGTTAACGGCCACATCCTCACCATCGAGGATCCGATCGAGTTCGTCCACGCCCGCAAGAAGTGCCTGATCAGCCAGCGGGAAATCGGCGTGCACAGCCCCAGCTTCGCCGCAGCCCTGCACTCCGCCCTGCGCGAGGACCCGGATGTCATCCTCGTGGGCGAGATGCGCGACCTGGAGACGGTGAGCATTGCCGTGACCGCCGCCGAGATGGGCATCCTGGTGATGGGCACGCTGCACACCAACGGCGCCGGCCAGACCATCGACCGGATCGTGAACTCCTTCCCGACAGACAAGCAGGCCCACGTGCGGACCATGCTCTCGACCTCCCTCCGCGGGGTGATCTCCCAGCAGCTCGTGGCCCGCAAGGGCGAGCCAGGGCTGGTTGCCGCCCTGGAGATCATGGTGAACACCCCGGCCGTCTCCAACCTGATCCGGCAGGGCAAGCTGGACCAGCTGGAAAATGCCATCCAGGGCGGCTCGAAGATCGGCATGCGCACCATGGACTCGGCGCTGAAGGACCTGCTCGACCAGGGCCGGATCACCGGCAAGACCGCCTACGAGTCCGCGCTGGAGAAGCGCAGGTTCGAGGACGTGAAGGAACTCGCCTGACACGCCCCTGACAGCCTGAAGGCGTCGCCCGTATAATGCGGCGTGCCTGCCAAGCCCCGCAAAATCCTCGTCACCAGCGCCCTGCCCTACGCCAACGGGCCGATCCACATCGGGCACCTGGTGGAGTACGTCCAGACCGACATCTGGGTGCGCTACCAGCGCCTCGCCGGCCACGACGTCACGTACCTCTGCGCCAGCGACGCCCACGGCACGCCGATCATGCTCAAGGCCCGGGACGCCGGCATCACCCCGGAGACCCTCGTCGAGCGCTTCCGCAACGAGCACCAGCAGGCGTTCGCCGGCTTCCGCGTCGATTTCGACAACTACCACACCACGCATTCCGAGGAGAACCGGTTGCTGGTCGAGCAGTTCTACGGGGCACTCGATGCCAAGGGCCTGATCTCCCAGCGCGTCATCCAGCAGGCCTACGACGCCGAGGCGGGCATGTTCCTGCCGGACCGCTTCATCCGGGGCGACTGCCCCGTGTGCAGCACGCCGGACCAGTACGGCGACAGTTGCGAGAGCTGCGGCGCGACCTATTCGCCCGCCGAGCTGAAGAATCCGCGGTCGGTCGTGTCCGGCACCACGCCCGTCGAGCGGGACTCGGTGCATTATTTCTTCCGCCTCGCCGCCTTCGAGGACAGCCTGAAGCGCTGGCACGCGGGCGGCCACGTCCACGAGAGCGTCGCGCGCAAGCTGCAGGAGTGGTTCTCGGCAGGGCTGCGGGACTGGGACATTTCCAGGGACGCCCCCTACTTCGGCTTCCGCATCCCGGGCACCGACGACAAGTACTTCTACGTCTGGCTCGACGCCCCGGTCGGCTACATGGCCAGCCACCGGAACTGGCTGCAGCGGACCGGCAGGCCCGGGAGCGAGTTCGCGGCGGCCTGGAACCCGGACAGCACGGCCGAGCTGCATCACTTCATCGGCAAGGACATCCTGTACTTCCACACCCTGTTCTGGCCGGCCCTGCTCGAAGGCCTGGGCTTCCGGAAGCCGACGGCGGTGCACGTGCACGGCTTCCTCACGGTCAACGGGCAGAAGATGTCCAAGTCCCGGGGCACCTTCATCGCGGCCACCACCTACCTCAAGCACCTGGACCCCGAGTACCTGAGGTACTACTACGCCTTCAAGCTGGGGTCCGGGCTCGACGACATCGATCTCAACCTCGACGACTTCGTGGCGCGGGTGAACGCGGACCTGGTGGGCAAGGTGGTGAACCTGGCCAGCCGGTGCGCGGGCTTCATCAGCCAGCGCTTCGACGGTGAGCTCGCCGGTGCACTGGATGATGTCGGGCTCTACCAGAACTTCGTCGCAGCGGGCGACAGCATCGGCGCCGCCTTCGACCAGCGCGACTACGGCCGGGCGATGCGGGAGACCATGCAGCTCGCCGACGCCGCCAACAGGTACATCGACGACCAGAAGCCCTGGGTCCTGGCCCGGGACGCGGCGACGCTGCCCCGGGTGCAGCTCGTGTGCACCCAGGGCCTGAACCTGTTCCGCGTGCTCATGACCTACCTGGCGCCGGTGCTGCCGCGGGTGGCGGAACAGGCGGCCGCATTCCTCGGGTCGGGGCCAGTCAGCTGGGCCGGGCGCGGGTCGCCCCTGCTCGGCTCGCGGATTGCCGCGTACCAGCCCCTCCTGGTCCGGGTTGACCCGGGCGCCGTCTCCCGTATGGTGGAAGATTCAATGGACCAGCCAGTGACCGCCCCAACTCCAGTAACTGCCGGACCTGCCACTTCGGTAACCGCCACGGCGGAGATCGAGCTGGCGGATTTCCAGAAGGTGGACCTGCGCATCGCCACGGTGCTCCAGGCGGAAGCTGTCGAGGGCGCCGACAAGCTGGTGCGACTGACGCTCGACATAGGAACGGAGCAGCGCACGGTGCTGTCCGGGATCAAGTCTGCGTACGCTCCGGCAGACCTGGTGGGCAGGCAGGTCATCCTGGTGGCCAACCTCAAGCCGCGGAAGATGCGCTTCGGCGTCTCGCAGGGAATGGTGCTGGCCGCCGGCGACGACTCGGGCCTGTTCCTGGTCGGGCCCGATGGCACGGCGCCGGCCGGTCTGCGCGTGACCTGATGACGGACCTCCTGCTCATCGCCGTCTCCGCTGCCGCCGTCAACAATATCGTCCTCACCCGGCTGCTGGGCCTGTCCCCGGTGCTGGCCCCGGACCCAGGCCCGGGGGAGTTCCCGGCCCTGGCGCTGGCGATCACCGGCGTGATGACGGTCACCGGAGGCCTCGGTCATGCCCTCGACCGGTGGGTGCTCATCCCTTATGAGCTGGCCCACCTCCGCATCCTCGGGTTGCTCGGGATCACGCTGCTGGCGATCCGGGTGGCGAACGTCATCCTCCACGGGTCCGGCCGCGAGTTGCCCCTGGTGACGACGGCCTGCGTGGTGCTGGGCGCCTCGCTGCTCGCCACCGGAACGGCAGGCAGCCTGGCCGCGGCGCTGGCGCTGGGCCTTGGCACCGGTGCGGGCTTCAGCCTGGTTACCCTCCTCTTCGCGGGCCTCCGCCCCCGCCTGGAACAGGCGCCGGTGCCAGCGGCGCTGCGCGGGCCGGCCATCGCCCTCGCGACCGTCGGGATGATGTCGCTCGCCTTCCTCGGGTTCACGGGCCTCGGTACCTAGGTACACGTCGGGCAGCAGTGGTGGCGGCATGAGCGATTCCGCGAACACCGACCGCACCGCCTACGACCCGCAGCCGCGGCGCCCGTCCTGGGGCGTCAGCACCCCGCTCCGCAAGTCACTCTCTACCCGCGAGCCCCTGCTGGTGGCTCCGCCACCGGCAGTCGTCTGCATTTCCCTGGCCCAGGGACCCGGTGCGGCAGCGCTGCCGGCCGTGGCGCCGGGACAGCGCGTCGTGTGCGGAGAACCGATCGGCGAACCGGCGGAGGCCGGCCTGCCCCGCGTCCACGCCTCCATCAGCGGCCTCGTCACGCACGTCGGGGAGCGCCCGGTTGCCGGAAGCGATGCCGCCATGCCCTGCGTCGTCATCCAGGGCTCCGGCACGGACGAGCGCTGGACCGGCTATGCGCCTGATCCGGACGCCGCCAACCGGGCGGCCCGGGACCTGCGCGAGCGGATTGCGACGGCGGGGATCATCGGCCTTGGCGGGGCATTGTTCCCCACGGCCCGCAAGCTGGCCATGGCCGCCGACGCTCCCGTCCTGCTGCTGAACGGGGCGGAGTGCGAGCCCTATGTCAGCTGCGACGACGCGCTGATGCGGGAGCGGGCGGACCGGGTCGTGGCCGGCGGCCGCCTGCTGATGGCGGCAATCGGCGCCCGGCGCTGCATCATCGCGGTGAAGAACAACATGCCCGAGGCACGCGTGGCCCTCTACAACGCGCTGCAGGTGGCCGGCGATCCACGGGCGGTGCTCTCGGTGGTGACGGCCAGGTATCCGGTCGGCGGGGAACGCCAGCTCATCGAACTCGTGCTGGGCAGGGAGGTGCCGGCCGGCGGGCATCCGGCCGACGCCGGCGTGGTGTGCCAGAACGTGGCCACCGCCGCTGCCGTCGCCGACTTCTTCCAGCGGGGCCAGCCGTTCATCTCGCGCATCGTCACCGTCACGGGCGGCGGCGTCAGCCGGCCACGGAATGTCGAGGCGCGCATCGGCACCCCGGTCGCCGACCTGATCGCGCTGGCGGGCGGCTACCGGAACGATCCGCGGCGGCTCATCATGGGCGGGCCGATGATGGGCGTGGCGCTCCCCGGCGACGAGTTGCCCATCACCGGCGCGACCAACTGCCTGATCGCCGCCACGGCTGCCGACCTGGACGGGCCCGCGGCGGGTCGCGCCGGGCCGGCCATGCCCTGCATCCGCTGCGGCGACTGCATCGAGGCCTGCCCCGCCGGCCTGATGCCGCCCGACCTCCTCACTGCCGCCCGGGCGGGCGACGAGGCGCAACTCGAGGCACTGGGCGTGACGGAGTGCATCGAGTGCGGGGCCTGCGACTACGTCTGCCCCAGCCATATCCCGCTGACCCGGCACTTCGCCGCCGCCAGGGCGCTGGCCCGTGGCGCGGGGAACGAGGCCGGCTGATGCGCTTCGACACGGCACCGCCGCCCCAGTGGCGCTCCCCGGCCACGGTGGCTGGCATCATGCGGACGGTCCTGTACGCCCTCGTGCCCGCCGTGCTGGCGCACGTCTGGTTCTTCGGCATCGGCATCCTCCTCAACACCGCCATCGCGATCCTGGCCGGCCTCGGCACGGAGGCCGTGTGCCTGCGGCTCGCGGGCAGGCCCGCCGCATCCCCACTCACCGACGGCAGCACGCTCGTCACTGCCGTGCTGTTCGCCTTCTGCCTGCCGCCGCTCTGCCCCTGGTGGATCACGGCGATCGGCATGCTGTTCGCCATCGGCGTCGCGAAGCACGCCTACGGCGGACTCGGCTACAACGTGTTCAATCCCGCGATGGCGGGCTTCGTGCTGGTGCTGGTGTGCTTTCCCGACGCCATGCGGGTCTGGCCCGCGCCCGACATTGGCGACCTGGACTACAGCCGGCCGGACGTGGCCACCACGCTCCGGTACGGCCTGACGGGCGCCCTGCCAGAGGGCCTGACCGTGGATGCCATCGCCCGGGCCACGGCCCTGGGCAGCACGCGGGAAGGACTGGCCCTCATGCGCACCATGGACGAGATCCGCACGAATCCCGTCTTTGGGGATTTTGGCGGCGCCGGCTGGGAATGGATCGGGAACTTCATCGCCATGGGCGGCTTCGCCCTGCTGCTGCTGGGAATCATACGGTGGCACACGCCCGCCGGCGTCCTGGGCGGCCTGCTCGGCATGGCAACCCTGGGGTGGCTCCTCGACCCGAACATCCACCCCTCCCCCGGCTTTCACCTGTTCAGCGGGGGCGCCATGCTGGGCGCGTTCTTCATCGCCACCGATCCCGTGTCGTCGCCGACGACCGCGCGCGGCCGGCTCATCTACGGCGGCGGCATCGGCGCGCTGACCTACGTGATCCGGACCTTCGGCAGCTACCCCGACGGCATCGCCTTCGCGGTGCTCGTCATGAACCTGGCGGCGCCCCTGATCGAGCGCTGGACCCGGCCACGGGTCTACGGCCGGCCCGCATGAGCGAACCGGGCCGCGCGCGTTCCGTCGCCGGGCTGACAGCCCTTGCCCTGCTGGTGGTCCTCATCGTGGGTGGCGCCTGGCGCTACACGCGCGAGAGCATCGCGCGCAACGCCAGCCGCGGCGTGGCGACGGAGATCGCCGGGGTGCTGCCCGCCGGCCTCTACGACAATGCACCCGAACGGGACGTGGTGCAGATCGACACCGGTGGCGGCCAGCCCGTGCCGGTCTACCGGGCGCGGCGCCGCGGCCGACCGGTCGCCGCGGTACTGACCGTCGTGACGCCCGACGGCTACGCCGGGCCGATCCGGCTCCTGGTCGGCATTGCCGTCGCGGGCCGCGTGCTCGGCGCGCGGGTCGTGGCCCACACCGAGACGCCGGGGATCGGCGCCGCCATCGCCGCGGACGAATCGCCGCTGCTCGCGGGCTTCGTCGGGCGATCGCTGGCGGACCCGCCGGAGGCGCGCTGGGCCCTCCGCCATGACGGTGGCGATTTCGACGCCATTGCCGGAGCCACGGTCAGCAGCCGCGCCGTCGTCAGCGGCGTCCGCACCGGGGTGCAATTCTTCATGACGCATCGGGACGAGATCTTCAGCCCGCCCGCCGGGGAGGCCGACCGGCGATGAACCACGTGGACGCCAGCGCAGCCGGCGCCGGCCGGAGCCTCGCCAGCCTCGTGGGCCTCCTGCCGCTGCTGGCCGCCAGCCACAGCCTCGCCACGGGACTGTCCCTGGGGATCGCCTCGCTCGTCGTGCTCTGCGCCAGCAACGTCATCGCCTCGGGCCTGGCCGCGTCAATCCCGTCACGGCTCCGGGTGCCCGCCTTCCTGATGCTGATCGCCGCCCTGGTCACCGCCGTGGACCTGGTCTTCCAGGCGCACTGGTTCGCCCTCCACGGCCAGGTGGGCCTGTTCGTGCCGCTGATCGTCACCAACGGCCTGATCGTCGCGCGCGCGGAGTCCTTCGCCGCGCACCGCGGCTGGTGGCAGGCCCTGCTGGATGGCCTTCGCTACGGTGCCGGCTTCACGCTGCTCCTCGGCGGGCTCGGTGCACTCCGGGAGTTGCTCGCACCGTACCTGCTGGTCACCGCCCTGCCATCCGGTGCGCTGTTCCTGCTGGCCGCCCTGCTGGCCCTGCACCAGGCCTGGCGCCTGCGCCGGGGCAGCCCATGACGCCCCGGCAACGCGCCGCCTTCTTCGGGAACCTGCAGCGGGCCAACCCGCATCCGACCACCGAGCTGGTGTATCACAGCCCCTTCGAGCTCCTCGTCGCGGTGATCCTCTCGGCCCAGGCGACGGATGTCAGCGTCAACAAGGCCACGGCCGGCCTCTTCGGCGTCGCCAACACGCCCGCCGCCGTCCTGGCGCTCGGCGAGGCCGGCCTGAAGCGGCACATCAGGACCATCGGCCTGTTCAACACCAAGGCCAGGAACATCCTGCGCACCTGCCGGGTGCTGCTCGACGAGCACGGCGGCGCCGTGCCCCGCGCCCGGGAGGCGCTCGAGGCGCTGCCGGGCGTCGGGCGCAAGACGGCGAAC
>CAZTGY010000104.1:0-8564 GCA_964613445.1 uncultured Chromatiaceae bacterium
CGCCTCCTACCTCGGCGGCCAGCTGTTCGAGGTGCTGGAGCTCGAGGAGAAGCTCACCGACCGCTATCTCTGCGACTTCTCGGTGTTCCAGTCCATCCTCGACCACTGGGCCATCGACCAGTCGTTCCCGATCATCCCCATCGACCGCCTCGACGAGAAGCCGGACCGGCGCGCGCTGCTGGTCGACCTCACCTGCGACTCGGATGGCAAGGTCAGCCAATATATTTCCGCGCTCGACGACAAGACCTTCCTGCCCGTGCATTCGCTGGAAGCCGACCGGCCCTACTACCTGGGCTTCTTCCTGATGGGCGCCTACCAGGACATCATGGGCGACACGCACAACCTCTTCGGGCGGGTTGCGGAAGTCCATGTGTACGCCGATGCGGAGGAGCCGGACAATTTCTGGGTCGAGCGCGTGATTCCCGGCGCCGCCGTCCACGAAATGCTGGCCCAGGTGCAGTACTTCCCCAACGACCTCAACCGGCGCATGAGCGAGATCGTGAAGCGCAGGATTGACGCCGGCGTGATCCGGCCCAGCCAGGGCATGGAGATCCTCGGGCAGTACGTCGCCTGCTTCAATGACACGACCTACTGCGACGCCAGGCCGGCGCCCGTTGCGGTGCCCGCCGTGGCCAACGGAGAGCGCGCGGGATGAGCGGCGGCGCGCTGCCGACGGCCCTGGTCCAGATGCGCTGTTCCGCCGATCCGGCGGACAACCTGGAGCGCGCGCTGGGCTTCACGCGCCAGGCGGCCAGGAACGGCGCAAAGCTGATCTGCCTCCCGGAGCTCTTCCGCAGCCGCTATTTCTGCCAGAGCGAGGACAGCGCACAGTTCGCGCTGGCCGAGCCGGTGCCCGGGCCCAGCACCGAGGCCTTCGCGACCATCGCGGCAGAATTCGACGCCACGATCGTCATCAGCCTCTTCGAGCGGCGCGCGCCGGGGTTGTTCCACAACACGGCGGCGGTGCTCGACGGCCGGAAGGGCTACGCGGGCAAGTACCGCAAGATGCACATCCCGGACGATCCCCGGTACTACGAGAAGTACTACTTTACCCCCGGCGACCTGGGCTTCCGCTCCTTTGCCACCGGGGCCGGAAAGCTGGGCGTCCTGGTCTGCTGGGACCAGTGGTATCCCGAGGCCGCCCGCCTCACCGCCCTGAAGGGTGCCGAGATCCTGATCTACCCGACCGCGATCGGCTGGCACCCGGAGGAAAAGGTGAAGGTCGGCGAGCGGCAGCATGACGCCTGGGAACTGGCGCAGCGCGCCCACGCGGTAGCCAACGGCTGCTACGTGCTGTCCATCAACCGCACCGGCTTCGAGCCGGACCCCTCGGGCCACGGCGGCATCGAGTTCTGGGGGCAGAGCTTCGCGGTGGCGCCCGATGGCGGGATCCTGGTGCGGGGTCCCGCCGACGCGGAGGCCATCCTCGAGATCGAGCTGAAGACCGAAGCGATCGAGGCCTTCCGGATCGGCTGGCCCTTCCTGCGGGACCGGCGCATCGACGCCTACGACGACATTACCCGTCGCTTCTCCGACCAGTAGGAGCGGCTTCAGCCGCGACCGTCAATGCGGCTCGCCGATGCCGTGGCGGCGCGCGAGGTAGCGCCCGATGTCGCCCGGGCTCTGCAGGAAACGGCGGCCCTGCGCCTGCTTCACGTCCAGGCCGGCCAAGGCCTGGTCGGCCGCCGGGTCGGACCCGATCACGAGCGACGGCAGGCCCTGGTTTTCCGCGCCGATGGCGGCGATGACCGCCGCACGGGGCCGCGGAAATTCGACGTACTGCACGTCCATCAGCCCGCGGAGGCGCGGGTAGAAGCCCAGCACGCCCTCCAGCGTCGCGCAGGAGGGGCAGTAATAGGGGCCCCCGCCGCCTTCCTGGAAGTCCGGCTTCAACAGAAACAGCTGGTCCCGTGTGATGGGTGGTGTCATGGGTGGCCTCCCGGCCTGGGCAGTTGATCCATCCATGAGATACCAGCGAATGGGACAAGATGCCAGAACCGGTCATCGTCTGGTTCCGCCAGGACCTGCGTCTTGGGGACCATCCCGCCCTGCGGGCCGCCCGGGAGGCGGGGGGCGCCGTCGTGCCCGTGTACATCCGGGACGACCGGGCGGCGGGCCGGTGGCAGGCGGGCGGCGCCACCCGGTGGTGGCTGCATGGCAGCCTCGAGCGGCTCGACGCCGACCTTCGCCGGCAAGGCTCGCGCCTCACGCGGCGGACGGGTGACTTCTGCGCGGTGCTCGCGGACCTGATCCGCGAGACCGGCGCCGGGGCTGTCCACTGGACCCGGGGGTACGAACCCGGCGAGGCGGCCCTGGAGGAGCGCCTGCGGGAGCAGCTGGGCGACGCGGCCACCCTGCGACGTTTCGGCGGCCGGCTGCTGTTCGAACCGGAAGCCATCCGCACGGGCGCCGATCGACCGTTCCAGGTGTTCACGCCGTTCTGGAAGGCCTGCCTCGCCGCGCCGGCCCCGCCGCCGCCGCTGGCCGCACCCGATGACCTGCCGGCTCCGGCAACCTGGCCGGCCAGCGAGTCGCTCGCGGCGTGGCAGCTCCTGCCAACGGCGCCCGACTGGAGCGGCGGCCTCCGTGCCGCGTTCACGCCTGGCGAGGCCGCGGCCATGGCCCGGCTCGATGACTTCCTCGACGGCGCCGTGCACCGCTACCGCTCCGCGCGGGACCAGCCGGGCGTCACGGGCACCTCTCGCCTCTCGCCCCACCTGCACTTCGGCGAGATCAGCCCGCGCCAGGTCTGGCATGCCGTGCAGGCGAGCATGGCGGCCGGCGCGGCGCCGGAGGGCGAGGGCGCCGCCTTCCTGCGTGAGCTGGGCTGGCGGGAATTCTCCGCGCACCTCCTGCACCACTGGCCGGACCTGCCCGACGAACCGCTGCGCCGGGAGTTCGCGGACTTCCCCTGGGCGGCCGAACCGGAGCTGTACGCCGCCTGGTGCCGCGGCCGCACGGGCTATCCGCTCATTGACGCGGGAATGCGCGAGCTGTGGTCCACCGGCTGGATGCACAACCGGGTGCGCATGATCGTCGCCTCCTTCCTGGTGAAGGACCTGCTCGTGCCCTGGCAGGACGGCGAAGCCTGGTTCTGGGACACGCTGGTCGACGCCGACCTCGCGAACAACGCCGCCAGCTGGCAGTGGGTGGCGGGTTGCGGCGCCGATGCGGCGCCGTACTTCCGCGTCTTCAATCCTGTCCTGCAGTCGCGGAAGTTCGATCCGGAGGGCCGGTACATCCGCCGCTGGGTGCCCGAGCTCGCGGCACTGCCGGACGAGTTCCTGCACGCGCCCTGGGAGGCGCCGGCGCCGGTGTTGCAGGGCGCCGGCATCCGGCTGGGCGCCAATTATCCCGCGCCGGTCGTGGACCACCGGGCAGCGCGGCAACGGGCGCTCGACGCTTACGCCACCCTGCGCCGCGAGCGTTCGGGTGCATAATTGCCGGCGTCAGAAAGCAAGCCGGAGCCGCCCCGATGATCAACTACGTCGCCAGCCTCTACGCCAAGCCGGGCCACGAGCTGGAAGTCACGAAGTTCTACCAGGATCTCGAGCCCCTCATGCGCGAAGCCCCCGGGTTCCGGGGCCGCAAGATCTTCCGGGCCCGCCCCGGCACGATGGAGGCCGAGGTCCGCCGCGTGACGCCGCCCGAGCAGCTGAAGGGCCACGCCCACGAGGGCGGCCCCGAAGGCGTCCACTTCATCATGGTGGAGCAGTGGGACAGCGTTGCCGACCGGGTGGCCTTTTCCATGGGCGTTGCCCGGGGCCGCAACAAGGACCTCTTTCCCCACCTGCTGCCCCAGCACTCCCACGAGTTCTACGAGGACGTGACATCGGCAGCGTGACGGCGCGTTGATGGGCAGCCGCCGTGCGCCGGCCGCCGGCGTGGCCCTGCTGTCGGGCCTGTGGCTGGCCGGCCTCCTGTACGCGGGCACCAGTTCGGCAATCGCGAACGGCAAGCCACCCAGCGAGGCCCGGTTCGCGGCGGAGTCGCCGTGGGTCGTGCTGCTGGTGACGGACGATGGCACGCCCGCGTGCACCGGCAGCCTCATCTCGCCGCGCTTCGTGCTCACCGCGGCTCACTGTGCCAACGACGGCCTGGCGGTGCTCTACGGCAACCGGTCCCGCGGAGCGGCGCGACGGGTCGCCGTCCGGGAGGCCATTCGCCACCCCCGGTATGCTGGCCCGCCCATGTCCTGGGACGTCGGGTTGCTCCGCCTGGCCCGGCCACTGCGCGTGCGCCCGGTGCCGGTCGCGGGCCGGGCGGAATCCTGGAACCTCGTGCGACCGGGAGCCGAGGCGACGATCCTCGGCTGGGGCGGCACGATGCATGGCAGTGGCTGGCCGGACCTCGTGCAGCGCGCCAGCTTCCGCTTCACGGATATCGGCATTCGCGGCACGCACCTCGCCTACACCACGCAGAGGGGCGGCCCCTGCGGCGGCGACAGCGGCGGGCCGTTGGTCGTGACGGGTGCCGACGGGCAACTGGTGCTCGTGGGGGTGGCCAGCATCACGGGCGGCGATCTCTGCGCCACCGGCGGGGGCTTTGCTGGCTACACCGACGTGTCGCAGATGTCCGACTTCCTCCGGGAGCACGTTCCGGACCTCCCGGAACGGCTGCCGCCGCTGGAGTTCGGCCGCCCCGTGCCCTGAACCGGGGAGGCCGGGCGAATCCCAAACCGGCCCGCCGCCGAACTGCAGGTGTCGAGGCAACGGTCTGGCCCGGCTGTTCGGGCAGAATGACACCCATGGATCCGCACTTGCTGCCAGCCCCGGGCCGGCTCGTCGCCGGTTTGCTGGCTGCGGCCGAAGACTATGACTTCGCGGATTGCGACCGGCTGTTCGCGGTGGCCGTGGCCGAGCTCGAGCCGCTGGTGCTGGTGCGCGACGTGACCTCGCCCGCCCTGCGCGAGGCGGGCAATCGCTGGCATCGTGGCGAATGGTCAGTCGCGCAGGAGCACATGCTGTCCGGAGTGGTGCGGCGCCAGCTCTCCGCGGCGCTGGACCGTCACCTGAGCCACTCGGACGGGCCCACCGTCCTGTTCACCACGCTCAGTGGCGAGCGGCATGAACTCGGCGGCCTGATGGGCGCCTTCCTGGCAGCCAGCCGCGGTTATCGCAGCATCTACCTCGGCCCCGACCTGCCGGTAGTCGATATCTGCAGGTTCTGCTCGCGCCGGCCGGTCAATGCGCTGGCCTTGAGCCTGGTGACCCAGCCCGACGTGAACGATGCCCGGGCACAGCTGGACGAGCTACGGCGCGGTGTCCCGGCCGGCACCGAGATCTGGGTGGCAGGCCAGGCCGCCAATCTACTGGCACGGGACCAGCTGCCGGCGGGCGTCTTGGCACTGCCGGACCTCTCCGACTTTCTCGACAGCCTGGCAAGGCTCAAGGCGAGGACTGCATGAAGATTTCCCGAACCCGCATTGCATGGGTGGTTGCCATCGTCGTCGTCGCCGGCGCGCTGCTCTGGTTCGCCCGGCGGCCCGGTCCGGCGGCCATCATGGAGCCCGTTCGCCGGGATATCGTCGAGGTGGTCGTGGCCAGCGGCAGGCTGCAGGCGATCCGGGAGACCCAGGTGGGCGCCGAGGCGGCCGGCATCGTCGAGAGCCTGGCCGTGAACGAGGGCGCCGTCGTGCGCACCGGCGACCTGCTGGGCCGGCTCACGCTGGGCGAGACCGGCGCGCGGCTCGCCTCCGCGGCGGCGGCGCTGGACGTCGCTGACAAGAACCTGCGCGCGGAGGAGGCCGCGCTGGACAAGGCGCGCCAGGAACTGGCCCGGCTGGAGGTCCTCGCCGAGCGCAAGCAGGTCTCCACGGCCGAGCTGGAGCGTGCCGCGGCCGATGCCCGCGTGCAGGCCGCCCGCACCGAGGCGGCGCGGGCGAAGCGGCGCGAGTCCGCGGCCGAGGTCGAACGGGTCCGGCCCGAGTTTGGCCGCCGCGAGGTCCGCGCGCCGTTCAACGGGGTCATCACCGACCGGCTGGTCGAGCCGGGCACGCCGGTCTCGGCCGCCCAGGCCTGGTTCCGCATCTCCGAGATGGACGCGACCGAGATCGAGGTCGAGACCGACGAGAACAACCTGGGGAAGCTCAAGGTGGGGCAGCCTGTAGTGGCCTTCGTCCCCGCATTCCCCGACCAGCCCTTCCGCGGCACGCTCACCCAGGTCGGGCCGTTCGTCGACAGCGAGCGCGGGGTCGTGCGGCTCAAGATCACGCCCGCGGCTCTCCCTGATTTCGTGCTGCCCAACATGACCGTGGACGTGAGCATCGAGGTGCGGCGGGCCGACAACGCCCTGGCGCTGCCGGTCAGCGCGGTGTCCCTGCAGGCCAGCCCGCCCTTCGTCCTCGCGGTGGGCGAGGGCGGCGTCCTCGAGCGGCAGCCTGTAAAGGTGATCGGGCGCAATCCGGACTGGGTGGCCGTGCAGGACCTGCCCGAGGGCACGAAGGTGCTGCGCCAGCTGGCCGGCAAGTCACCGGGCCGCAAGGTGCGGCCGGTCGAGGAGCCACCTGCGGCGGCTGGGGGTGGCGGCGGGCCGCCCAAGGGCGCGGTTGCCTCCCGCCGATGACGAGCTACTTCATCCGCACCGTCGCCTTCCGGCACCTGCGCTACAGCGTGGGCCAGTCGCTGCTCACCATCGGCGTGGTCGGCATCAGCGTGCTGCTGATCATCTACCTGCGCACGATCATCGGCGGCACGCAGGAGCGCATCACGCAGAACACCACGGGGGCGATCGCCCACATCACCGTGGAGCCGCCGGAGCGGACGCCGGTCGGCGCCTGGCAGCTGACGACCCTGGGGCTCACGTCTCCGGGCACCCTCTATGTGGGCGAGGTCGTGAACCTGCCCAAGGCCCGGGAGCGCATCGAGGACTGGCGGCTGTGGCTGCCGTCCCTGGACGGGGCGGATCCGTCGGTGACCACGGTGTCGCCGATCGTGACCGGCCAGGCGTTCATGAACCGGGGCTCCCGCCGCCAGTCGGTGCGCGTTACCGGCGTGATCCCCGAGCGCCACAACGGCGTCGTGGAGATCGAGTCCAATCTCCTGTCCGGCCGGTTCATCGGCCTGTCCGCGGGCGAGCTGGTGCTGGGCCGGAAGCTGGCCGTCGATTTCGGCCTGAAGCTGCGGGACAAGGTGCGGCTGGTCGGCCCCGAGGGCCTGACGCTGAACTTCACGGTGGCGGGGATCTACAACACGGGCTTCGGCCAGGTGGACGACGGCCAGGTGTTCGTCACCCTGCGGGACGGCCAGTCGCTGCTCGAGCTCGGCGGCGCCATCAGCTCCTTCGGCATCAAGCTCGCGAACCTCTACGACGCCGAGACGGTGGCGCAGGCCATCGCGCCCGGCCTGCCCTTCAAGGTGCGCTCCTGGGTGATGGACAATCCGAACCTCTTCCGCACCCTCGACGCCCAGGGCCAGACCCGGGACCTGATCCTGCTGATGACGACCATCGCCTCGGGCTTCGGCATCGGCAGCATCCTGGTGATGGTGGTGACCAGCAAGTACCGGGAGATCGGCATCCTGAAGGCGATGGGCGCCACGCCCCGCGAGATCCAGAGCATCTTCGTGCTGGAGGGGCTGTTCCTCGCGGTGCTCGGCTGCCTGGCCGGCGTGCCGCTGGGCGTACTGCTGCTGAAGGGGCTCGCGGCCATCCGTTCCGTGGGCCCGGATGGCCGTGTCGATGCGCCATTCCTCATCGAGATCGATCCCATGCTCCTGGTCGGTGCTTCCGTCGTCGCCATCGTCACCGGCGCCGTGGCGTCCTTCTTCCCGGCCCGGCGGGCGGGGCAGGTGGACCCGATCCAGGTGATCCGCGGGAGCTGATCCGGGGACGATGATGCCGCAGCCGGTGGTGGAGATCGATCGGGTCAGCAAGACCTACTACACGGGCGACGTGGCGACGCCGGTGCTCTTCGACCTGTCCTTCTCGATCGTGCCCGGCGAGTTCGTGGCCATCGTGGGCGGCAGCGGCTCGGGCAAGACGACGCTCCTGAACCTCATGGGCCTGCTGGACCGGCCGACCGCCGGGGCCATCCGGGTGGAAGGGAAGGAAGTCAGCAACCTGGACGAGGTGGGCCGGGCCCGGATGCGCCGGGACCGGCTGGGCTTCATCTTCCAGTTCCACTACCTGCTGCCGGAATTCACGGTGCTCGAGAACGCGCTGATGCCCTGCCGGATGCGGGGCCGGGAGTTCGAGAAGTCCCGCGAGGCGCGCATGCGGGAGCTGCTCACCTACGTGGGCCTGGAGGAGAAGCTGTCCGTCCGGCCACCCCAGCTGTCCGGCGGCCAGCAGCAGCGGGTGGCCGTCGTGCGCTCGCTGGCTAACGATCCCGCGGTGGTCTTCGCCGACGAGCCCACGGGCAACCTGGACAGCAAGAGCGGCCGCATGGTCTTCGACCTGATGAAGCGCCTTTCCCGCGAGTCCGGCACGGCCTTCGTGATGGTGACCCACGACGACAACTTCGCCCTCGAGGCTGACCGGGTCATCCGCATCCGCGACTGCCGCATCCAGCAAGCGGTCGCCGCGTAGGAGCGCCTTCAGGCGCGACCCGTTCCGGCTCGCGACTC
>CAZTGY010000105.1:0-8528 GCA_964613445.1 uncultured Chromatiaceae bacterium
GATCGTCGGTGCGGAACTGGGTCGTGGGCGCGGCGGCGGCCATTGCATGACCTGCCCGATCATCCGCGACCCGGTGGACTACTGATAGCGAGCCCCGGCAATCGTTCGCGGTTGCCGGGGCGGCGCCACAGGCCAAATTGACTGAACAGACCCGACTCACCGCAGCCGCTCACGCTGGCCGAGGCGATCGTCCCGGTCGCCAGCCTCATCCTGCTGGTCGGCCTGTCGTACTTCCTGTTCGGGGATGCGGGCGCGGTTGGGCCCAACCAGGTGGCGCTGGTGATCGCCACCATGACCGCAGTGTTCATCGGCTGGCGCCGCGGCCATTCGGTCGAGTCCCTCGGCAAGGCCGCGTCGGATAGCGTAGCCACCGGCATCGGCGCGATCTTCATCCTGTTTGCCGTGGGCGGGCTCATTGGCACCTGGGCGCTCAGCGGCACGCTGGTGGCAATGGTCTACTATGGGCTGCAATTGCTGAGCCCGGACTACTTCTTCGTCACGGCCTGCGCGATCTCGGCCATCGTGGCGATCAGCATCGGCAGCTCGTGGACGGTGGTCGGCACAATCGGCGTCGGGTTCATGGGCATTGCCGCCAGCATGGAGCTGAACCCCGCCATCGCCGCCGGCGCGGTGATCTCCGGCGCCTACTTCGGCGACAAGTCCTCGCCACTCTCCGACTCGGCGAACCTCGCCGCCGCGGCCGCTGGCGTCGACCTGTACGAGCATATCCGCGAGACGCTGCTGACGTCCTTGGTCGCACTGGCGATTGCTTTATCTGTCTTCTTCTTCCTGGGCGAACCCGGCGACTTCGACGCATCGGAGAAGATCGCTGCCATCCAGAGTGCATTCCAGATAAAGCCCGTCATGTTCCTGCCACTCATCGTCGTCATCGGACTGGCCCTCCTGCGCGTACCGGCGTTCACGGCGATATTCCTGGGGTCCATCGCCGGTGGCCTGCTCGCCGTGTTCGTTTCGCCCGACCGCGTGGTCGCATTTGCTGCGGCGGGCGCCGAGGTTCCCACGTGGCTCGCACTGCTGAAGGGCGTCTGGCTTGCCCTGGCGAGCGGGTACAAGTCGACATCGGGCTTTGCGCCGATGGACATGCTGGCGACCCGTGGTGGCATGGACAGCATGCTGAATACCGTCTGGCTGATCGTCACCGCGCTGGCCTTCGGTGGCGTGGTCGAGAAGGCGGGGGTACTCGACCGGCTGATCACGCCGATCATCGACAAGGCGAAGTCTGGCGGCGCCCTGGTCGCCTCACTCACCTCCTCGATCGTGGCCACGAACATCATCACGGCCGACCAGTACATCGCCATCGTCCTGCCCGGCCGCATGTTCAAGTCGGCATTCGCGAGGCGCGGACTTGCGCCCGTCGTGCTGTCGCGCGCCGTTGGCGACACGGCGACGCCCACGTCGGCGCTGATCCCCTGGAACAGTTGCGGCGCCTACATGGCCGCCACGTTGGGCGTGGCTACCTGGAGCTACGCCCCCTACGCCGTGTTCAGCATCGTCAGCCCCCTGCTGACGGTGGCAATTGCCTATGCCGGCATCCGGATGCACCGGCTGCCCTAGCGCGACAGGGCATAGCCGACCCGCACGCTCCACGACTCGCGCTGGTTGTAGTCGAGAAGGGTTTCGCCATAACCCGTGAAGAACTGGCCCATCAGGTAGCCGGCCAGGCCGGGCCTCAGCCGGTGCAACGGATAGGTGCCTTGCAGGTCAAGGCTGCCTGCATTGGATTGGGTGCCCTTGCGCAGGATCCAGGCCACCTGCCAGTCGTCGTCCTTGCCGTAGGTGAATCGATAGTCACCGAAACCGCGGTACCGGTAGATATCCGGGTTCTCGTCCTTCTCGATGTACGCGTAGAGCTTGGGTGAAAACGTCCAGTGGAACTCCTGCGGATCGCCGAAGGCGAAGTACGGCCGGATGAAGAGCGTGTCGATACTGCGCGACTCCTCCTCGTCCTGGCCATTGGATTCGTGCTCGTAGCCAGCAGCAATGCCCACCGGATTCCCGCCGGCGCGCCAGCCGGTGTTCGGGATGTAGTAGAAGCCGCCGGGGATATACCGGGTGTCCAGGAACGGCTTTGAATCCGCCGTGAGGTCCCAGAACGAGGCCTGCGTATAGCTGAAGTAGAGGTTGTCCTGGAAACGGCGCGAGTCCTGGTCCGCCGGCTCATAGAGGCGCAACTTGAAGCTCATCTGGAACTGGGCATTGGCGTCGGAACCCGCGCCCACCACTGCGAAGAACGGGTCGTGGAAGCTCAGGCGGCCTTCTTCACGCCGATTGGGATCGTCGTCCGCGCGCACGATCAGGGTCGTTGCCGGCACGGCGTCGGGCAGTGCCTCGCCATCGGCCAGGGCCTCAGGCGCGACTGTTGCTGAAGGAGTGGAGATCTGTACCAGCATCGCGGCCGCATCCGTGTCTACGGCCGCAATCCGGACAGTACCGCGCAGGTTTGGCGGCATCTCGCCGACGTAGTCAATGCGCCTGTACTCGCCTTGCCGCAGGTCGATCTGGTCCGGCACCGGCGTCTCGCGTCGCAGCTCCAGGCGGGCCACCGCTCCCAGCTCGGGGGTGACGGTCACGCGCAGGACCTCGGGCAGTGAATAGGACCGCAAATCGGCCTCACCGGTCACGATCAGCGAAAGCCTGAAGGGCGCGGCGGGATCGATAACCCGCCCCGGCGCAACGAGATTGATGTCAGCACCGGCAGTGAAGGCCACGAGAGCCAGACTGAGGCCAACTGCAGGGCCCAGCTTCCGGGCCAGGAGGAATCCCACCATAGCTACGGCGTCAGCAGCGCGACTGGATCCCCGGGCTTGGGAGCGCTGGCAGCAGCAATCTCGACCCAGCCACCGCCCATGGCCTGATAGACGTTGATGACCTGCGTGTACCGGGCGGCAAGCAGGCCCACCGACGCCAGGTCCGCCGCAAACAACTCATTCTCGGCCACCAGCACTTCGAGGTAGCCAGCCACGCCCTTGTCGAACCTGAGTCGCGACAGCCGGGCAAACTCGCGGAGTGCGTCCACACGCTCCTTCTGCAGCGCGACCTCCTCGATCTTCTTCTGCGACCCGGTCAGGGCATCGTTCGTCTCGCGAAATGCATTCAGGATCGTCCGCTGGTAGAAGAAGAGCGCCTCCTGCTCCCTCCCCTCGGCCGTTCGCACCTGGCCCGCGATCCCGCCGAACGTGAAGATGGGGCCAGCCAGGCCCGCCGACAGCGACCATGTATTGGCGGGCCCCGACAGGAAGTCGCCCATGCTGGTACTCACCGAGCCGAGTGCACCGGTGAGCGAGAGATTCGGATAGTAGAGTGCCCGCGTTGCGCCGATGTTGGCATTGGCGGCGACGAGGTTCTGCTCGGCCTGCATGATGTCGGGCCGGCGCTGCAGCAGCGTCGAAGGCAGGTCGGCTGGAATGAGGGGAGCGACCAGCTGGTCGATCGTCTTGCCGCGCGGGATGGGCCCCGGGTTACGTCCCAGCAGGATGGAGATGAGGTTCTCCTGGGCGGCAATCGCCTGCTCGAAGGCCGGGATCGCGGCCAGCGCCTGCTGGTGCTGCGACCTGATCTGCATCACTTCCGTCTTGGCCACGATGCCGGCCTTGAAGCGGAGGTCGAAGATCCGGGCCGTTTCGCCAAAGTTGCCAGCCGTCGCTTGCGCAATCTCGAGCTGCCGGTCAAGCGTCCGCAGCAGGATGTAGCTCGTCGCAACACTGGTCACCAGCGAGAGCACGACGCCGCGTTGGGCCTGCTCGCTCGCATACACCTGCGCCTGGGCGGCTTCGGTGAGGCGGCGAACCCTGCCAAACAGGTCGAGCTGCCACGAGGCACCCAGTGACGCCTGGTATAGCGTGACGTAGGGATCGACCCCGGGCGGAATTGGCACTGCACCGACGCGGCTGGCCCGGGACCGGCTCGCATCGGCGCCATAGCCGATCTGCGGAAAGAGCTGCGATCGCGATGCGCCGAGCGCACCGATGAACTGGTCTACGCGCGCTGCCGCTATGCGGAGGTCGCGGTTGTCACGCAGCGCGGTATCCACAAGCTCGTTCAGCACGGGGTCGCCGAACTGCTCCCACCACTTCGTATCGGCAGCTTCGGCAGCCTCGGGATAGTCGGTCCGCCACGCCTCCGGGGTATCGACAACGGGACGCACGTAGTCGGGCCCGACCGTGCAGCCGGCGACCAGGAGCGCTGCGAGCATGCATAACCTCATCGCGAATTCCTTCCCGGCATGCATCATGGAGGCGGGCCACCACGCAGTTTGAGTGCTGTTCGGTGCGGCGTTACCCGGCAGGAATTGTAGCAATACTTCCCGGCTCACGCCGCGCCCGCCATCAACCAGCCAAACAACATCGCCAGCGTGAGCAGGGAGATGCTTGCGGGCGACCAGCTGCGCAGGAACGTGTCGGCCCTTTCAAACCCGGAACCCAGGGCCACGGTGGCACGGCGCACCGCACCGTCACTGGCGCCGTCACCTGCCCGCCGCGTCCCGACCAGCGACCGCCGGGACAGCCCCAGCGCCAGCAGGCCGCCGCCCAGAAATACCAGCAGCATGGACCCCAGCTCCTTGGGCGCCAGGGCACTCGAGAGGAGGTCGCCCGGTACTGGCCCCAAGGCGGCAAGCGCGAGCAGCAGGGACGACAGGGCGAGCCCCAGCGCCGCGAATTCCGACAGGCGGGAGACGCGCTTCGCCAATTGCAGGGACTCGGGCGGGCGCCGCATGACATTGGCGAGCACCAGGACCACATACCCTGCCGTGAAGACCGCGCCACCCTGCAGGACCATGGTCCACCACCACTGCCCCGAGCTGCCGGCCGCGTCGAGAAGGAGCTTCTTCGCCAGATAGGCACCGCTCGGCACGACTCCCATCAGGGCAAGCCCAGCCACGGCGAACGTCAGCACGGTCACCGGCATCGCGCGCGCAACCCCGGCCAGGTCGCCTATGCGGTCGTGACCGAGCGCTGCATAGATCAGGCCGGCTGCCATGAACATGCCGGCCTTGGCGGTGGCATGGGACGCCGCCTGCAGGATCCCGGCGGTCAGGGCGGTGCCATGCACCAGCGTGCCGCCGCCGGCATCGAACGCCAGCGGGAACATCAGGAACAGGTAGCCGATCTGCGCGATCGTCGAATAGGCCACGAGCAGCTTGAGGCGCTGCTGTCGGAGGGCAACGATGCTGCCGACGATGATGGCGGTGGCGCCCAGGCCTGCCAGCAACTGGGCCGACGGCAACGTCACGACGCCGGGCATTACGTCGAACCAGAGGCGCAGGACGAGGAACCAGGAGCCCTTGATCACCAGCGCCGACAGCACGGCGCTCGCGGCAGCGGGGGCCCCGGCATGGGCAGGCGGCAGCCAGATGTGCAGGGGGAACAGCGCCGTCTTGGCGAGCAGGCCGGCCGTCATCAGCGCGGCGGCAATCCAGGCGACGGGCTCAGGCCGGACCGCGCCGGCCAGCAACACGATATCGAGCGTGCCATAGCCCCCGTACAGCAGTACCGCGCCAAGCAGGTAGAGCAACGACCCCGCCAGCGCGAACAGCAGGTACCGGAGTGCGGCACGAAGCGTCTCACCGCGGCCGTCGAGGCACACCAGTGGAACGCCGGAGAACGTCAGTAGCTCGAGGGCGACGTACAGGGTGAAGAGGTCGCCGCTGACGAACACCAGGTTCAGCGAGCCCCACACCGCCAGCAGTAGCAGCCAGAACACGAGGGGCGCCCGGGCCTCGGGCGTGCCGGCTGCAGTACCGAAGTCGGCTCGCGCATAGACACCGATGCCGCACACGACTACGGCAACGACGAGCATCATCGCGGCCGCCAGGCCATCCGCACGCAGGGCGATACCCAGCGGCGGCGCCCAGCCCCCCAGCAGATAGACGACTGTCTCGCCGGACTGCACCAGCGTCGACGCGATGCCCGCGGCGATGGCCAGGCCGACCGGCAGGGTTAGCGATGCAACCCGTTGCGCATGGCGGCCGCCAAGGGCGAGCCCGGCGAGAACGCCCACGAACGGGGCCAGCACCGCCAGCACCAGCAGCCATCCACCAGGTTTAGTCAGCATTGCCTGAACCAGACCGTCATGCGCATGTCAGGCGTCACCGGCGTCCGTCCTGGGCGTCGCTGGTGCGTCGGAACCGAGCGTTACCGAGCCGGTCGCGTCGAACAGCCGCAGCAGCAGCGCCACGGCCAGCGCCGTGGCGGAGAACGCCACGACGATACCGGTGATCAGGAGGGCCTGCGGCACCGGGTCGCCGCCCAGGCCCGCTCCGGCGCCCCGGCGCGCGATGGCGCCGAAGAGCAGGAACACGCCGCTACCGATGACATTGAAGGCGAGGATCTTGCGCAGCGGGTGCGGGTTGACGATCAGGCCAAACAAGCCGATGCCGATCAGCGCGGCGGCGCACAGGCCAAACAGCGTGGCGGCGCTCACGGCGTATCGCCGCGCGCCGGAGGGCCCAGGAGCATGAGGCCCAGAACCAGGATAAGCGTGGGCATCAATGCAAACTCGACGACCAGTATCAACGGCTTGGCGAAGCCCACCGGGTAGGCTAGAAACGCACCCGCAGTCAGGGCGCCAACCACGCCAACGACGATGAATGCCAGCGGCCCGGCGACCAGCAGGCCACGCAGCCATTTGCGGCTGACCGGTGGGACATCGGCCAGGCCCGCCATCATGACCAGCAGCCACATGGCCGCCATTATCGTGGCGCCCTGGAACTTGCCGCCGGGGTGATCGGCGCCGACCCAGAGGATATAGACGCCGACGACGATGCCCAGCGGCGGCAGGACTCGGGCCGCGTAAGCCAGCATGCCGTCCGGGTCGGCGTGCTGCCGCAGCCCTGGGCGCCCGCCCCAGGCGCCATCCGGCGCCATCGACCACACGCCGATCAGCGCGAACAGCAGCACGATGGCTTCGAGCAACGTGTCCGTCGCGCGAAACGCCAGCAGCACGGCGGTGATGGGGTTGCCGACTTCGGTAACGGGCATCCGGGCGACGACTTCGGCCGCCAGCGTGGGGGCAGGCTCTGGCAGGAGGAGCACGCATGCGGCCAGGGCCAGGCTGACTAGCAGGGACAACCCCGCGGCTATCCATGGGCCAGCCGCCCCGCGCTCCCCGGCCTGGTGAATCGAGGTACTGCTGCGCAGCCTCGTCGCCGCACCGATCAGCATTGCGCCGGTGAGGCCGCCTCCGATGGCCGCTTCGGTCAGCGCCACGTCGATGCCGTGCAGCTGAACCCAGGCCAGCGTCAGCAGCAGCCCATAGGCAACGAAGCCGACGACCGCGGCGAAGGCCTCGCGAGCGGCGATCGCCCAGACCGCCAGGGACAGGATCAGTGCAACGACGCCAATGTTGAGTATCTCGGTCATGGACGTGTGGTGCCCTGCCGGATGACGCGGGCAATCAACTGCGATGCCGTTGCGCTGGACAGTAGTACGAGGAGCCAGACGACCACCAGCTTCAGCCCGGTGAGCAAGCTGTCTGCCTGTGGCAGCAGGCCCAGCACCACGAGGCCCAGGCCGAGATTGTCCGCCTTGGTCAACGCGTGCAGGCGCGTGAACGAATCCGGGAAACGGAGGAGCCCGACGGTACCGGCAAGGAAGAAGATCGCACCCGCCGCCACGGCGATCACGGTCCACAGGTCGAGAGCGAAGGCCATCAGCCGCCCTTGGCCGGCGGTGTGCCGGCTGGCGTGGACTCGGCCTTCACGAAGGCGAAGGCAGCAAAGGCCGCCAGCAGCGCCAGGGTCAGGGCCACGTCGATCGTTGCACTCTCACCGGTCGCCGCGCCCAGCAGGAGCACGGCCGCGATGCCGCCGGTTCCGAGCAATTGCGCCGCCATCATGCGGTCCGGGTTGCCTGGCCCACGCAGGATGCGAACCAGGCCAAGCGCAACCATGGCCAGGATGAAGCCACACGCTCCGATGAGGAATTCAGGCATGGCGCTGCCCTGCGACCAGCGCCTTTGCGAGCAGGCGCTCTTCCTTCCAGAGCTGCTCCACAACCGGTGCCGTGGTGTCGAGGCAGTGGTAGACGAGGACGCCCTCGCTTTCGTCGGCGGGCACGGAGCCCGGCAGGAGGCTGGTGATCGTGGCGAACGTATTGCGCGCAAATCCCGGCGGAAGAGCCAGCGGGCAGGTGACGAAACCCGGGCAGAGGGGCAGGCGCGGGTTGAATGCCCGGCCGGCCACGTCGATCCCGGCCAGCACCGACTCCCAGAGGAAGTGCGGCAGGAGCGCCAGGAGCCGGCCAAAGCGCACCCCCCCGGCCGCCGGCGCCATGAGGCGCAGGCTCGCCCAGGTCGCTCCGGCGCTGGCGAACAGGCCGATGGCAAGGTCGGCCGGCTTCCCACTCTGCATCAGCGCCATCCACAGCAGGAAGAACGTCGCACCGCGCCAGAACGCCGTGGATGGTGCTCCCGGCTTCATGGGGCGGAACCGGCGTCGGCGCCAACGGTGCGCACGTCGATCTCACCCAGGCGGTCGAACAGGCGCGCCTCCGCCCGTATCGGCCACCAGT
>CAZTGY010000106.1:0-6170 GCA_964613445.1 uncultured Chromatiaceae bacterium
CAGATGCCGAAGAATATGGCATTGACCATGGTGAACCAGTGGTCCGTGCCAAACACGTTGGGGTTGTAGAGCAGCAGCAGCCAGATGTAGCAGAACCACGTGATGTAGATCACCTCCATCGCCACGAGGAGCGCAATATTGCGGCCCTGGACGGAGGCGCGGTCCGGGAACTTCAGGCGGAGGTTCCGGTGGAACCACATGAAGAAGTTGCAGCGCGTGTCCTTGTTGGAGAAGAAGAACATCAGCGAAGCGAACATGACCCCGATGGACGAGAGCATCACCCGATACTCGGCCAGCGTCTCTTTCGCGCCCCACATGACGCCCTGGACGCCAATCTCATCGGCCACCCAGACGAAGCTGAACTCGATCCAGGACAGCCAGATCAGGCTGCCGCCGATGAAGCCGAGCAGCGTGGCGGCATTCTCCGACTTGTCCCGCCCGACCCAGACCATCACGGCGCCGATGCAGCCGATGATGAATGATGCGAACACCACGTTGTCCGGGAACCACTTGTGCTCCATCAGGTACATCACCGTATGGCCCAGCCCCTGCCAGACGAAGACGATGATGAGGGCGATGATGGCGGGCACCGGCGCCTGGTAGAGCTTCTTGAAACTGGAGACCGGCGCGGAGCCGGGGTTCGCAGGGGCATCAGACATGGCAGTCTCCTGGCGGATCCTGGTTGCTTGAGGTGTAGAAGGCTACCACCACCCGGCTCTGCCGTGACATGGGGGGAAGGCGCTGGCATTGGGCAATCTGCCGCGGGGCCGGCACCTGCCCCTACTCGTGCCGCAGCGCCCGGATCGGGTCCATCCGCGCCGCGCGCAGCGCCGGCCAGCTGGCAAAGGTCAGGTTCAGCGCGATGGCCAGCACGAGGGCGACCGCGGCGTTGGCGCCGTCGATCACGAGCGGCAGGCCGGCCTCGGCTGCCAATACGCGGGACGCCAGCACGCTGAACGCGAGACCGACGATTGCGCCCAGCGTCGCCAGCAGCCCCGCCTCCGCCGCGAACTGGAAGAAGATGTCCGGCGCCGTGGCGCCCAGGGCGCGCCGCGTGCCGATCTCCCGCGTGCGGTCCCGGACCGTGATCCAGGCAATCGCCAGGATGCCGAGTCCGGCCACAGCAAGGCCGCTGCGGCCGATCCAGCGCACCAGGAAGGCGAGGCGCTCGGCGGAGGACAGCTGGGCATTGATCAGGTCGGTCTGGCTCTGCACGCGGAAGTCGTCGGGCCGGTGCTCGGACATGCGGTGGCGTTCACGCAGCAGGGCCGTGATGCCGGCCGTGGCGACGGGCATCCGCGGCGGGCCATCCAGCTCCAGGAGGATGGCGGCGAAGTGGTCCACGTTCAGCAGCCGGCGCATCGCCGTGTTGAGCGGCACGTAGACCTGCCCGTCCTCGGTGCTGCCGTCCAGGCCCGCGCCCCGCTCCCGAAGCACGCCGACCACCTCGAACGGAATGCGGTTGATGAACAGCCGCTCGCCCACCGGCGATTCTCCCTCGTAGAGGTCCCTGGCGACGGTGGCGCCGATCACGGCGACGCGTGCCGAGCGCTTCTCGTCCTCCTCCGTGTACAGGCCTCCCGCGGCGAGATCCCGGGACTTCATGGCAAACCAGGCGGGCTCCACGCCGACGACCGGGGCAACCTTGGAGAGATAGCCGGCCTTCAGCCGCAGTGACCCGGACACACGGGCCGACGACCGGACGACGCCCGGAGTCTCGCGGCGGATCGCCGCGTAGTCAGCCGGGACCAGCGTGGTGACGATGGCGCCCGTGCGGGCCCGGTCCGCGACGCCCCGGCTCTGCTCGGCACTGATCGTCAGCACGTTGCTGCCCAGGCGGCGGATCTGGCTCAGGACCTCCTGGCGGCCGCCCGAGGCGTAGTTCACGGCAGTGGTCGCGCCGGCCACGCCGAGCGCCGCGCACAGGATGACGAGGCCGGACCGGAGCTTGTAGCGCCAGAGCTGGCGGCCGATGCCGGGCAGCAGGCGTCGCCAGTGGTCCGTCACGCCATCATGACCGGAGGGCCTGGATGGGATCGACGTTGGCGGCCCGCCAGGCCGGCTGCAGGCCGAAGACGAGGCCGATGAGAGTGGCGAGGCCGACGGCACCGGCCATCGCACCCCAGAGGAACGCCGGCGGTAGCTGCTGCTGGAAGGCCGCCACCGTGGCGCCAGCCACGCCGAGCAGCACGCCGACGACGCCGCCGAGCGCGGAGATCAGGGCTGCCTCGACCAGGAACTGCCGGAGCACGTCGCCGCGGGTGGCGCCGACGGCCCGGCGCACGCCGATCTCCCGCCGCCGCTCCGAGACCGCGATCAGCATGAGACTCATGATCACGACGCCGCCGATCAGCGTCGCGATGACGGCAATGCCGATCAGGACCGAGGACAGCGTCGTGTCGACCTCCTGCACCTGCTCCATCGCGGCCCGCGGGTTACTGACCGTGAAGTTGTCCTCCACGGGCGGCACTATGCCGTGGCGCTCGCGCAGCAGTGCAGTGATTGCGACGACGGCAGGCTCGTACTGGTCGGGGTCCTCGAGCTGCACGGTGATGGTCGTCAGGTAGTCGCGGTTGAACAGCCGCTTCGAGGCCGTGCTGACCGGCATCAGCAGGAGGTTGTCCAGGCTCGAGCCGCCGGGGCCAGCCCCCCTGGGGACGAGCACGCCGATCACCGTGAACGGTACCTCCGCTATGCGGATGACCTGGCCCACCGGGTTCTCGCCGGCGAAGAGGTCCCGCTGAAGGTCCTCGCCTATGACCGTGACCCGGGCAAGCGTCTCGATGTCCTCCGCGCTGATCCCGCGGCCGACGGTGACGTCGTCGCCGCGGATCTCCATCCACTCCGCCGAGATGCCCCAGATGGAGGTGGTGGCCGTCCTGTCCCGGGCCTGCACGTCGATGTCGAAGGCGCTCTGCTCCCGGGATACGCGCCGGACGTTGGGGATCTCCGCGGCAATGGCATCCGCATCTTCGAAGGTCAGCGTGGGCTCGACGGAGGTCAGCGAAGGCATGCCCCGGGTGCGCGCCGAGCCGGGCTGCACGCTGATCCGGTCGAAGGTGCCCACCATGCGCTTGAACTGGCGCATGGTCTCCTGCCGGGTGGCCTCGCCCACCGACGCCATGGCCACCAGGGAGGCGATGCCCACGGCCACGCCGAGCAGCATGAACAGGCTCCGCAAGGGGTTGCGCCGGAGCGTGCGCAGCGCGAGCGCCAGCGTCCTAGCCCACGACATGTGCTGCCCCCTGGTTGGCCGGCGCCAGGGCCGGCCGCGGCCCCTGCTTCCGGTCGGAGGCCAGCACGCCGTCCCGGATGAGCAGCTCCCGCGCGGCGTAGGACGCGACCCGCTCGTCGTGGGTGACCAGGACGATCGTGAGGCCATCCCGGTTGAGGTCGGTCAGCAGCTCCATGATGGAATCGCCGACGGCCGAGTCAAGGTTGCCGGTTGGCTCGTCGGCGAGGAGCAGCGGCGGGCTGTTCATCAGCGCCCGGGCGATGGCCACGCGCTGCTGCTCGCCGCCGGACATCTCCGTGACGAAGTGCCCCGACCGTTCGGCAAGCCCCACCCGCTTCAGGAGGGCAAGCGCCTTGCCGCGGTCCACGTCCCCGCCGCTGTAGAGGGCCGGTACCTCCACGTTCTCCACCGCGGTGGTCCGCGGCAGGAGATTGAAGGCCTGGAAGACGAAGCCGATCCGCCGGGCGCGCACCGCCGACCGCTCCTGGTCGGTGTACCGCGACACGTCCTCGCCAGCCAGCCGGTAGATGCCGCTGGTGGGCGTGTCGAGGCAGCCCAGGATGTTGAGCAGCGACGACTTGCCCGACCCGGAAGCGCCGCGGACGGTGACGAATTCGCCGGCGTCGATGCGGCAGGTGATGTCCCGGAGGGCGGGCACGGGCGTGCCGTCATCCCGCTGGTAGGTCTTCACCACGTGTTCGAGTTCGATCATGAGGCCTCCTGGGCAACCACTGGCGCCGGAATCGGGCTCTGCAGCACGCGGTCGCCGGCAACCACGCCCTCACGGATCTCCGTGAACCCGGCGTCCCGGGCGCCAACGGCCACGGTCCGGCGCTGCAGTTCGCCGTTCCTCTCCACCCACACGTAGCGGCCGGAATCGTCCTTCTGGATGGTTGCGCTCGGCAGCACGAGCGCGTCCCTTTCCGCGGTGCGGATCGACACGTTGGTGGTCATGTCGGGCTTCAGTTGCTCGACTGGCGACTCGATGCTGATCATCACCTCGAAGTTCACGACACCCGAGATGATGGTGCCCTTGGGCGCAATGCGCTCCACGCGCCCCGCGAACTCCAGGGCCGGGAAGGACTCCACGGTGAACGACACCGGGTTGCCGAGCGCGACGTTGCCGATGTCCGTCTCGTCCACCAGGGCAATCAGCTCCAGTGCGCCGTCCTCGATGATGGTGGCGAAGGTCGGCGTGCTGAAGCTGGCCGCGACGGTCTCGCCCTCCTGGGTGGTGACCGAGGCCACGGTGCCGGTGATCGGCGAGCGGATCACGGCGTAGTTCATGTCGGTCTCGACGACGGCGGCATCCCGGCGGGCCTTCTCCAGGCGGGCGCGGGCCTCGCTGACGGCCAGCGCCTTGTCCTCCACGTCCGACCGGGCAACGAGCTTCTGCTGGTCGAGGCGCTCGCTGCGCGCCAGCTCCACCTCGGCCCGTTTCAGTTCCTGCTCGTTGACCACGATCTGGGCGCGGGCCTGGGCGAGCCGGGCCTCGAGCGGACGGGCGTCGATCGTCGCAATGACGTCGCCCTTGCGGATCTTCGAGCCCACGACCACGTTCAGCTTCTCGACGATGCCCGACAGCTGGGCGCCCACCCGCACTTCACCGCCGACCCGCGTCCGCAGGATGCCGGTGGCGAGCACGGTGGCGCCCACTTTCCGCCGCTCGGGCGTCACGAAGGTTCGTTGCGCTTCCGCGCCGTCGTCCACGGCCACGCGGGTCCATGCCCACCACGCGCCCGTGGCGAGCAGCAGGGCGGCCACGCCCGCCGCGATGACGACGGCTGGCTTCACTTCTGCCTCTCGTAGACCATGACCATGGGGGGCTTGGTGCCGCGGGTCGTCGTGACGGTCATCGTGCTGCCGTCAGCGGAGAGCTCCCGGGTCTCGACCTTCTGCACCTTGCTGCCCGGGATGGCGCTGGGCTCGGTCCACGTGACCACCAGCTTGCTGCCGTCCCACTTCGCCACCGTGTCGCCCCGGGTGCCCATCGGGCCCTCGTTGTTCACCGTCTTGCCGGCGAGGTCGTAGGTGAGCGTGCGTTCGCTCGTCGTGCCCATGAACTTGGCCGAGGACTCGATCTTCAGCTGCTGGGCGGTCTGGGCAATCTTCGCGGTCTCCTTGACCGCCGACATCATCCCGAGGTTCTCCCCCTTCTTCGAGTTCAGCACCCACGTGCCCGCGAAGCTGGGCGCATCGGCGGCAAGGGCCGGCGCAAGCCCGGCGAAGAGCAGGAGCAGCGCAAGCGCTGGTGCGGCGGCGAGGGACAGCTGTCGTCTGTTCATGGTGGTTAACTCCTGGGTATGGATGTGATCGGGTTGACGGTAGTTCGATACGGGGGCAGGCCGGGGCGTTGTAGCAGCGTCGTGCGGCCCGCCGGCGTGGCGAGATGGCGCATGGCGCGATCCAGCCAGGCCAGCTCGGCCTCGAGCAGGCTGAGGGCGTGATCCGTGGCCAGCGAACGGGCGGCCAGGAACCTGCTGGCCGGTTGCCCGGTGAGGTGCTCCAGGTCGCCGGCCACCTCGGCGTGGAGCGCTTCGATGGCGCGGCGGCGCTTCGTGAGCAGCGCCTGCGCCTCCCTTGCGGGAATCCACGGCAGGTACGCGGCGGCCATCTCGAAAGTCGTCTCCACCCGGTCGTAGGTGCTGAGGGCATTCCGCAACAGCTCCTGGAAGAGATCCCCGCCCTTCGGCGTCAGGGCAAAGACCAGCCGTTCGCCGCGCCGGCCCCGGGTGCCGGACTCCGAATGCACCTTCACCGCGCCCTGCACGGTCAGCCGGTGCAGCAGGTGATACAGGGTCGGCTTCTTGAAGTCGGCGTGGAGCGTGGCGTGCGCCACGAGGACCCGGTGCAGCTCATAGCCGTGCTGCGGTCCTGACTTGAGCAGGCCGAGCACCATGAGGGTGCGGGCATCGGCCGGAGTACGGGTGCGGGC
>CAZTGY010000106.1:6270-8375 GCA_964613445.1 uncultured Chromatiaceae bacterium
GGGTGCGGGCATCGGCCGGAGTACGGGTGCGGGCGCTCATAGTCCATGTGGACTATAGCCATCGCGCCCGATCAAAGTCCATCTGGACTATCCCCTACGCGCCAATTTGCCGCACCATCGCCGCGCCACGGCCGGCTCAGCGGATCAGGCCCTGCTCCTTGAGCAGGGCGAGCACCATGCCGGCAGCCTCCTCCGCGCTGCAGGTCGCGGTGTTGACCCGCAGCGCGGGGCTCTCCGGAACCTCGTAGGGCGAATCGATGCCCGTGAAGTTCTTGAGCTCGCCCCGGCGCGCCTTGCGGTAGAGGCCCTTCACGTCGCGGCTCTCGGCAACGTCCAGCGGCGTGTCCACGTGGATCTCGAGGAACTCGCCCTCGGCCAGCAGGCTCCTGGCCAGCGCGCGCTCCGCGCGGAATGGCGAGATGAACGCCGTGAGCACGATGAGCCCGGCGTCCACCATCAGGCGCGCAACCTCGCCGACGCGGCGCACGTTCTCCACCCGGTCGGTCTCGGAGAAGCCGAGGTCCTTGTTGAGGCCGTGGCGCACGTTGTCGCCATCCAGCAGGTACGTGTGCCGGCCCATCGCGAGCAGCTGCTTCTCGACCAGGTTCGCAATGGTGGACTTGCCCGCGCCCGAAAGGCCGGTGAACCACAGGACGCAGGGCGCCTGCCCCTTCAGCGTGGCGCGCGCGGCCTTGTCCACGTCCAGGTGCTGCAGGTGGATGTTGTGGGCCCGGCGCAGCGCGAAGTGCAGCATCCCGGCGCCGATCGTATGGTTGGCCAGCCGGTCGATCAGGATGAAGCCCCCGGTCTCCCGGTTGGCCTCGTAGGGGTCGAAGGCGATCACGCGGTCGAGCGCGATGTTGCACACGCCGATCTCGTTGAGGTCCAGCTTCCGGGCCGCCAGGTGCTCCATCGTGTTCACGTTCAGCTTGTACTTGGGCTGGGTGATCGTGGCGGTCACGGTCTCGGTGCCGATCTTCAGGAGGTAGGCGCGCCCGGGGAACATCGGCTCCTCCGCCATCCACACGAGGGTCGCCTCGAACTGGTCAGCGACCTCCGCCGGGGAATCCGCCAGGGAGATGACGTTGCCGCGGGAGATGTCGATCTCGTCGTCGAGCGTCAGCGTTATGGACTGGCCGGCGACTGCCAGCGGCAGGTCGCCGTCGGCGGTGACGATCCGCGCCACCCGGCTCTCGCGGCCGGAAGGCTGCACGCGGATGCGGTCCCCGGGCTGCACGGTGCCGCTGGCCACGGTGCCGGCGAAGCCGCGGAAGTCCAGGTTGGGCCGGTTAACCCACTGCACGGGCAGGCGGAAGGACTCCCCGGGTTGCTGACCGCCGGGATCCACGGTCTCCAGGTAGCCCAGCAGCGTCGGGCCGTGATACCAGGGCGTGCGGTCACTGGGCACCAGCATGTTGTCGCCCCGGAGCGCTGACAGGGGAATGGCCGTCACCTCGTCCAGGTGGAGGTGACGGGCAAACTCGCGGTACTCGTCCACGATCTGGCCGAACACGTCCTCCGCGTAGCCCACCAGGTCCATCTTGTTGACCGCGAGCACCACCTTGCGGATGCCGAGCAGCGACACCAGGAAACTGTGGCGGCGCGTCTGGGTGAGGATGCCGCGACGCGCGTCCACCAGCACCACGGCCACGTCGGCCGTCGAGGCGCCGGTGACCATGTTGCGCGTGTACTGCTCGTGGCCGGGGGTATCGGCGACGATGAACTTCCGCCGGTCCGTCGAGAAGTAGCGGTAGGCCACGTCGATCGTGATGCCCTGCTCCCGCTCCGCCGACAGGCCGTCCACCAGCAGGGCGAAGTCGATGTCGCGGCCCTGCGTGCCCCACTTCGCCGAGTCGGCCTCGATCGCGGCAAGCTGGTCGTCGAACAGCATCTTCGACTCGTAGAGCAGGCGCCCGATCAGCGTGCTCTTGCCGTCGTCCACGCTGCCGCAGGTGATGAAGCGGAGCAGGCTCCTGGTTTCATGCTGCTTCAGGTAGCGCTCGATATCGGCGGCGATGAGCGTGTCTTGCAAGGCCATCAGAAGTACCCCTCCTGATTCGTCCTCTCCATGGAAGCCGACTGGGCATGATCGATCAGCCGCCCCG
>CAZTGY010000107.1:0-8330 GCA_964613445.1 uncultured Chromatiaceae bacterium
TCAGCCGCGCGATCACGCGGAGGCGTACCGCCGCGTAGTCCTGCTCCATGGCTTCGGCCCCCCGGGTGGCGATTTCGCCTTTCAGCCGGAGCTTGCCGGGAAACGGGATCTCCTGGCTGACACCATACATGGTCTCCCGCACGGGCATGTCTTCGTAGCTGAATCGGAGCATCGGATCGGGCAAGGTGCGCGCCTGGGGAATCATCGCCTTGCCAGCCTCGACGCGCTGGCCGGCAGCCCTGATCTCGGGGTTGTTGTCGATGGCTTCCTGGACGAGCGCCGCCAGATCACCACCCTGCGGCAGTGATCTGGCGTTCTCGACCGGCAGCGCCGTCGACCACGCCGCTGCACCCACGACCATGCACACCAGCCCGCGCCACGCGTGGCATCGTCGCGCTCCGCGCACCATCGTGCGTCCAGTCGGCGTCCGCGGCATCAGCGCTTCAGTTCGACCACGTTGTTGACCTGAACGTCGCCACTGGTGACTTCCGCCCGGGCAAAGTGCTCGTCGACCACCTGCCCGATTCGCACCGTACCGACCCGGACCTTTTCCCAGCGGGTGGGATTCTTCGGCCCCCCGACATTGCTCGACACCAGCTTGTAGGCCATCAGCTCCTGACCGGCCGTGGCGCCATCCCCGGACCCGACACACAGCACCACCTCGCTGCCGGTCACCTCGACGACCTGGCCACGCATCAGGTATTGGTGCCCGGCACCCCCCAGCGTTGAGCACGCGGTGGTAGTCAGTACGATGACCGCCAGTACGGCACTAGGCAGCAAGCGCGCATTCATTGGACTCTCCTTCTCGATCTACAGAAAACTGCCCGCCCAATATCCCCTCACCGGTGGTGCCAGGCTCCGCCTGGTGTGAGGGAACACTATTCCCGCACCCGGTTGAATGTGTCTCGGAAAGATCTCAATCGTCGTACCTGCGTACAAGTGCTGATCCCACGACGGCCGGGCTATCATCTCCACAACTACGCTCAAGAGGTGGCCTCGGGTGGACTCCACGAAGCGGCGCATACTGATTGTCGAGGACGAGCAGGAGCTCGCCGAGCTGCTGAAACGCCATCTGGAGGACAGCGGCTTTGCGGTCCAGACCGTGGCCCGGGGTGATGACGGCGTACAGGCGGCCGAGGCCGAAACGTTCGACCTCATCCTGCTGGACCTCATGCTGCCCGGGATGGACGGCATCGAAGTGTGCCGCCGGCTACGCGCCCGGAACCTCCAGACCCCGATTGTCATGGTCACGGCACGGTCGACCGAGGTCGAGAAGGTCCTGGGCCTGGAGATGGGGGCTGACGACTACATCGCGAAGCCCTTCGGCCTTGCCGAGCTGACGGCGCGAGTGAAGGCCATCCTGCGTCGAATCGACTCGTTGCAGGCGGCCCCGGGTGCGGACGCACTCCCGATCATCCTGAGCAAAAGCGTAAGGATCGAACCGGCAGCCCGGCAGGTCCTGGTGCGCGGCCAGCCCGTAAGCCTGACACCCAAGGAGTTCGATCTTCTGCTGCACTTCGCGCGGAATCCAGGCCGGGTCTACAGCCGCTCGCAGCTCCTCGACGCCGTGTGGGGCTATAGCCACGAAGGCTACGAGCATGCCGTCAACTGCCACATCAACCGGTTGCGGAGCAAGATCGAGAGCAATCACGCCCGGCCCGACCTGCTGTTGACGGTATGGGGGGTCGGCTACAAGCTCGCCGTCCCTTCAGTGAGCGAGCCCTAGGCGTGTTCCGGACACTCTATCGACGCCTGCTGGTCGTCATCCTGGCGTTCGGCATGGCGATGACGGCGATCTTTGCCATCATCCTGCTCGGGTATCACGAGGCTTATCACACCGAGGCCGATCAGATGGTGAACCGGCGGCTTGCGCAGCAGTATGCCGATGCGCGACTTCTGATCACCGACGAGCCATTGACCGTCCTTAATTTTCATGAAGGCATCGAGAAGCTGGCCGAGCTCAATCCCGACGTCGACATCTACCTGCTGGATGACAGCGGCGGCATCGTGGCCTCGTCCTTGCCGGTTGAGAGGTGGGCACGAAGGCGCGTGGACCCGGGCCCGCTTCGCGAGTTTCTCAGCGCTTCAACACCCCTGCCGATCCTGGGCGACGACCCGCGATTCACCGACGGCAAGGAGATCTTCTCTGTGGCCCCGGTGGATATCCGGGACTGCCCCGCGCGCCTCCTCTACGTCATTCTGCATCGCGACCGCTACGAAAGCGCCGTGCAGCAGCTGCGCCGGACCTACACTATCAACGAGAGCCTGGGCCTGCTGATTTCCTGCGGAATCCTGGCTATCGCCACGACCCTCATACTCATCCGCTCGATTACCAGGCGTCTGAGCACACTGAAGGCCGACATGGAGCGCTTTCACGCGGCAACGTTCTCTGGCGACAGTGCCCCCGCTCACCAGGCCGTACCCCACGGCGATGAGATCGAACGCCTGGCGACCCTCTTCAGGGACCTCTCGGACCGCGTGCGAAGCCAGATGGCGACCCTGCGGGACACGGACGACATGCGGCGTAGTATGGTTGCCAATATTTCCCACGACCTGCGCACACCATTGACAACGCTGCAGACGCACCTCGACACGTTGTCGATGAAGGACGGTGAACTGACGACCGCCGAGCGCCGCCAGTATCTGGCGACTGCCATTGCCCAATGCCGGCGCCTGACACGACTGATCGTTCAGCTGCTCGAACTGGCCAAGCTGGACGCGGGCCAGGTGGTACCACACCCGGAGCCCTTCCAGCTTACGGAGCTGGTTCAGGACATCGTCCAGAAGTTTTCACTCACCGCGGCGGCCAAGGAGGTCTCTCTGCGCGCCGACTGTGAAGGCACTCTGCCGCTCGTTGCGGGCGACATCAGCCTGATCGAACGCGTCATCGACAATCTCATGGACAATGCGATACAGCACTCCCCGCCCGCCGGGACGGTCGTGCTGAGCGCCCGCGAGGGTACTCGTGGCCACATTCGCCTCGAAGTCGCGGATTGCGGCCCCGGCGTACCGCCGGAGGATCGCGGCAGGATATTCGAGCGCTTTTTTCGCGGTGACCGGAGCCGGTCCGGGGGACCCGCCCATGCTGGACTGGGTCTGGCCATTGCCAAGAGCATCCTGGACCTGCACGGCATCACCATCGCCGTGCACAGCGAGCCCGGGTCTGGAGCCCGCTTCAGCTTCGAATTACCGCTTCACGAGCATAAGGGGAATTCATAGAAGCATCGCAGTGGGGGGCCCAGGGCGTTTCCATTGGCCGGCATAGCCGACGAGCGCCTCGTTGCCTGCAAGCGGAAGGATCAGCCGTTCAGCCAGCTGTACCTGGCCGTTGACATTGGTCATGCATCCCGCCTGTAGAGGCGCAGCAACTGGGCATTGATCGCGACGATCACTGTGCTGGCCGACATGAAGACGGCGGCTATGGCGGGGGTCATCAGGAAGTCCGTACCGAAGGTTATGCCTGCCGCCATCGGCACCGCGATGGCGTTGTAGCCCGTCGCCCAGATCAGGTTCTGCACCATCTTCCGATAGGTGGCACGCGACAGGCCCAGAATGGCGCCCACGTCGCGCGGATCGCTGCGGACGAGCACCACATCGGCCGACTCAACAGCCACGTCGGTGCCCGCGCCGATCGCCACGCCCAGGTCGGCCTGCACCAGCGCCGGCGCATCGTTCACGCCGTCGCCGACCATGGCGACCGACAGCCCGCGCGCCTGCAGCTCCCTGATCTTGTCCGACTTCTGGTCGGGCAGCACCTCCGCGAAGAACTCGGCCATGCCCAATTCCCTGGAGACCGACTCGGCGACGCCGCGCGCATCGCCGGTCAGCATCACCGAGCGAATGCCCAGCCGGGTCAGCTCGGCGATGGCCTCCTTCGACTCCGGCCGCACGATGTCGGCCAGCGCGATCAGGGCCCGCGGCTGGCCGTCACGCACCAGCACGACCACGGTCTTGCCGGCAGATTCAAGTTGCGCAAGTGTCACGTGAGTAACTGGCCTCCCCTGGCGAGCCAGGTGCCCGGGGCTGACTATGCGCACATCCTGGCCATCGACCTTCGCAACAATTCCTTCGCCGGTGATGTTGCTGACGTCGCTGGCTCTGGGAACAGCTATGCCGTGGTTCTTGGCCTCTGTGACGATGCCGCGGGCGATAGGGTGTTCGGACTGGCTCTCGGCCGCGGCAGCGACGGCGAGTTCCTGCTCCTGGTCGCTATCGCCGAGCAGTACGATGTCGCTTACGCCGAAACGGCCTTCGGTCAGCGTTCCGGTCTTGTCGAATACGACGGCGTCGAGCTTGCGCGCGCGCTCGAAGGCGGCGCGGTTGCGGATCAACAGGCCATTACTGGCACTGATCGACGTGCTCACCGCGACCACCAGTGGTACAGCCAGGCCCAGAGCGTGCGGGCAGGCCACTACCATCACCGTGACCATGCGCTCGATGGCGAAGTTGAGCGGCGCGTCGAGCGCGAGCCACCAGACGAACAGGGTACTGAAGCCGACAGCCAGGGCGACATAAGTCAGCCAGGCGGCCGCGCGATTGGCGATGTCCTGCGTGCGCGACCGGGTCTGCTGCGCCTTCCTGACAAGGTCGATGACTTGCGAGAGGTAGGTAGCATCGCCCGTAGCCGTGACCCGGATGGTGACCGCGTTTGCGCCGTTGATCGCACCGCCGATCGCCGTGGCACCGACACCCCTGGTGACGGGCCGAGACTCGCCCGTGAGCATCGCCTCGTTGAAACCCGACGAGCCTTCGATGATCTCGCCGTCCACGGGGACCTTGGCGCCTGGCCGCACGAGCACGCGGTCGCCTGGCCGCAGCGCGCTGATCGGCACCTCGTCCATCCTGCCGTCGGCATCGAGGCGGGTGGCGCTGTCGGGCAGCAGCCTGACCAGCTCTTCGAGCGCGCGCGAGGCGCCCATGACCGAGCGCATCTCGACCCAGTGGCCGAGCAGCATGATGGCGATCAGCGTCACCAGCTCCCAGTAAAACTCCTGGCCCGGGAAGCCGAAGGTGACGACCGCCGAGAAGAAGTACGCCGCCGAGATAGCCAGAGCGATCAGCGTCATCATGCCGGGCTGCCTCTTGCGCATCTCGGCGGTGAATCCGGTCAGGAACGGCCAGCCCCCGTAGACGTAGACGACGGTCGACAGCGCAAAGAGCACGTAACGATCACCCGGGAAGGCCAGCACGTCGCCGATACCGAGCAGGTGCTGGATCATCGGCGACAGCAGGAGAACCGGCGGTGTCAGCAGCAGTGTGAGCCAGAAGCGCTGGCGAAAGTCGGCGACCATTGTGGCGTGGTCGTGACCACCATGCCCCGCATGTTCCGCTTGCGTGGGTCCCACGGCGGCCACCGCCGTTTCGCTGCCATGGGATACGTGATCCCCAGCCCTGCCGTGGTCGTGATGGTGTTGTGAGTGGGGCATGATTCAGCCCTAGTGCCTGTGCTGTTCGTGTTCGTGTTCGTGTTCGTCGCGGTGGTCGTCACTGGCCTCCTCGGTAATGTCATCGTGATCCGCTGCTGGTGACACCGGAGCTTCGCTGCCGCCGTGGGAATGCCCGCCGCTTGCGGCGACCGCGGCGGCGTAGTCCTCCGGGCCCTGCGCGGGAAGGGTTCGCAGGAAGGCCACCATGCCCCAGATGGCTTCGTCCTCCATGCTGCGCCCCCAGGCCGGCATGCCCGTCGCCTTGAGGCCGTGCTTGACGATCCAGAAATCACGGGCCGGGTCGCTGGAGACCCGCATGGCGAGCGCGGGCGGCTGCGGATACAGGCCCCGGTAAAGCTCACTGTCGCCAATACCGGGGCGGAGATGGCAGCCCTCGCACATGGCGGCGTAGTTCCCGGCGCCCTGGCTCAGGAGTTCGGGCCGGTCCAGAGCGGGCACCCGGACGCCAGCGGCCCGCACGGCCACCGAGCGCTCGCGGCCCGCCTCCAGCAACCGGTGTAGTAGGCGGCTGTGGGGCTCGTCAGCGGCCGGGCTCAGGGTCCCGGACCAGACGACCGCCAGAAGGCCGGCGCAGACCGCCAGCACCAGCAGTAGCAGTGACAACATGACGTTCTTCACAGCAGACCTCCTCAGAAACAGCATCGCAGGGCGGGCTCGGCCCAGTCCAGCCGACTCCCGACCCAGGTGCGGTCATCGTCCTTACCGCAGGCCTGAATCTCCGCCCAGGGCTGCCGGGTCAGGTGGTTGGCCAGCAGGATGACATAGTGGCCCGGTGCCAACCGCTTGCCCGCCGGCGACCATCCACGGCGCGCCAGCGACTGCGCGATGTGCACCTGAGTGGGTTTCAACGCCAGTTTCTGGTTCGTCGCCCCCGTGTGCTGGAACCGGCAAACGGACAAGTCGTGCGCGAACGCGGCACGCTTCGCGTCCGCGCCTGTTGAATCCTGCACCGCGCAGCTGGCGACGAGGACCGTGACGGTGATCGGTGGAAACATGCCGGGTCGGAAGCCCATACCTCGACCTTACCGTCGGGGTGAGTGAAATGTGTCTCGAAAAAGTCGCTGAGACCTGCGCACGGACTGCGTCCTGTCGCACAGCTCGGCCCGAACCGTTCGCGAGAAGTGGGTGCGTCGTGGGCGGGCTTTCATCCGGGTCGGTTGAATTTGAGTTCGGCATTCACTGGCATCGTGCCGCCCATGGACCCCCGCCGCCGAGAGTTCGCAGCATCGGGATAACTGGATGATTGGCCGAGTGCCCCGCAAATGCCAAGGGGGCCGGGATCAGCAGGACGAGCGTGAGGACGCGGAGTAGCTGGGACGGGAAGCGCAGCCGCGCATTTAAACACTCGACCGAGGTCAAAGATCAATGGCGCAGTCGCGGCATGAGCTCCCTGCCGATGATGTGAATCGCCCGGGCCGGGTCATCGTGCAGGCGGAGCGCGTTCTCGGTCATGCCCGCCGCCGCAAACTTCCGCAGCCGTTCCGCGTGCCGGTCCAGGTCGCTCAGGTCGCCGGCGAGACTGAGACCCTCGACGAGCTTGGCGCAGATTTCGGGGGGCACGCCCTTGATGTCACCGCTCTTGGTGCGGAACGCCGTGAGGAACGCGTTCTTGTTGGCACCCACGAGCGCGGCCTCGTCCCTGGTCAGGAAGGGCTCGTACCAGGCCTCGTCGAGCCAGCCGCGGAGCATCAGCTCCCGGCGCGCCTCGGCAAAGGACACCTGCCGGTCGTCCTTGACGTGGAAGGCGCAGAAATTGTTGACGCGGAAGCCGGCGGGATCGCGGCCGTGCTTCGCAAGGCCCTCGCGGACGTAGCCCATGGTCCGCGGCAGCATCGGCAGGATCATGTCGCTCAGCATCGTGCCGTCCGCGAAGCGCGTCGCCATGTCCATCATCTTCGGGCCGGTGGCGCCGGCGTAGATGATGGGCGGGCGCGCGCTGTCCACCCACTTCGAGCGGAAGTACCGGGCGCTGTACACCTGGCCCTTCCAGCTCGTGATCTCGCCGGTCACCGCGCGCTTCACCATGGCCACGGCCTCGCCACAGCCGGTGACGCGCTTGCCGTACCTGACGCCGAGGACGCCGGGCCACTCGCCCCCGCCGCCGATCACCACCATGCCACGCCCCCTGGCGTACTCGTTCAGGGTCGAGATCGCGGTGGCGATCTTGAGCGGGTGCATCTCGTAGGGGCTGATCACGACCGCGCCGAGCAGGATCTTCTGCGTGGCGGCGGCCGCGGGCATCAGGCACAGGAAGGGATCGCGGCCGCTGGCATAGTTCTGCGTCCAGACGCCCCGGATGCCGTAACCCTCCGCGAGCTGGGCAAGCTCGGCGACCTGGGACGGGGTGAGGTCGGCTTCGAGGATGATGTCGGTTTGCATGGCGTGGCCGGACTGGTGAACTGGCCCGATTCTGGCACGCCACTGGCGGAGGGGCGCCGGGGGCGGCATTGTGGAATCTACCTACGGCCGCCCCGGCAACGCCTGTGCGGCGGGCCGGGATGCGTCTACAGTGGGGCCCTGCAGGACCTGGCTGGAGAGCTGCCGTGGCGAGACGAATCAGGCTGTTTGTCGATGGCGAATTCATCGACAGCGAGTCGCGCGAATCAATTCCCGTTACCAATCCGGCCACCCAGGAGGTCCTCGGCGACGTGCCGTTCGCCAGTCCCGGGGAGATCGGGCGCGCGGTCGCCAGCGCCAGGGCCGCGTTCCAGGCCTGGCGCGAGGTTCCGGCACCCGAACGCGCGCGGCTCATGCTGCGCTACCAGGAACTGCTGAAGAAGCACCAGGACGAGCTCGCCGGGATACTGGCGCTGGAGACCGGCAAGGTCTTCGCCGACGCCCAGGGCGACGTCTGGCGCGGCATCGAGGTCGTCGAGCACGCCT
>CAZTGY010000108.1:0-2463 GCA_964613445.1 uncultured Chromatiaceae bacterium
ACTCGCCAGCTGCCCGCCGAGGGCGGGCCCGAAAAGTGGCCCTCCGTGTCGCGGGTGCTACTGAACGAACAGAGCCCCGGTACTGATGCATTGGTAGACGCCCGCTGGGCGGACTACTGGAAGGACTGGAAGAAACCGAAGGACTAGCGATCTGGCGTTGCGGCGTCACTGCCCAGGATTACCGCAGGCAGATCCCGGAGATCGGCAAGGATGCGGTGGGCGCCTGCGCCCGAAAGCAGCGACGAGCTTCCCGCTCCGGTGAGCACGCCTACCGCAAACAGGCCCGCCGCGTGACTTGCCTGCATGTCAGCGACCGTATCGCCGATGTACACGGTTTCCGCCGGCACCACTCCCATCCGTTCCATGCAGAGCAGGATTCCCTCGGGATCGGGCTTCCGCCGCGCCACATCCCGCGCAGTCACGATCTCCTCGAAGAAGCCCAGCAGGCCGGCCTGCTCCAGGGGCCGGAAGGACTCCCCCCGGGATGCCGTGCAGATTCCCATCCGCACGCCTGCGGAATTCAGCCTTTCCAGGAGGCCAGCGATCCCGGGATAGAGCAGCACGCATTCATCGAGCACGGCAGGCCAGTGGGCCATCGTGTCACGGCGCAGGCGCTCGATCAGCTTCTCGTCACCCAGCGACTCGGCGGGAACTACCAGGTCCCAGAACCGGTCACCGAAATTCATCGCCCGCGACACCGCCTCCGGCGACACCGACCAGCCAAAGGGCTGCACAGCCCTTTCCGCGGCGAGGCGGTACCCATCGATGGAATTGACGAGCGTTCCATCCACATCGAAGAGCACCGTGCGGCGGTTCCGCGCCGGGACGGTGTCGAGATTGACGATGTCCCCGTCCACGAGGCCCAGGGCGCCACGCAGCGATACGGATGCCACCACCTCAACCTGATCGGGCGCGTAGCCGGGAACCTCGGGCACGACGATGGCGGCCGTGACGGGGCCATGCCCCGCGACCGACGCCCGGACCGGGTAGCAGCGCGCCGCGCAATCCGACGCCCGCTCCGGGATAAGCCGGAGGCCGCGGCCCGCCGCAAGCGCCTGCCAGCCGGGGACTGCGGCCGGCACCAGGCTGAGGTTGAGAGTCCCCGGCCAGGGCTCGATGCCGAGCGCCTGCATGAGCTGCCGGCGAACCCACGGAAGGCCGATGAACCCTGCGCCCTGCCCAAGGCCAGTCCGGACGCGCCCGACGATGCAGAGGCTCGACATCCCGCACTCCATGCTGTGGTGATTGTGCCGACGCGGGGTCCCGGCGCACAACCTCCTGCTGCTAAACTGCAGGTTTTCCGAGCCACATAAGGACTGCATCCCATGAAGATCGCCATCGTTGGCGCCGCCTATACCGGAATGGCCGCTGCGCGCCATTTCCGGAGCCAGGGCCACGAAGTCCGGGTATCCACGACGCGCGCCGACCGGGTTGCAGAACTGGCGTCGGTCGCGAACCAGGTCGTCGTGACCAAGGGCAGCGACGTCGCCGGGATGGAGAAGCTGATGGCCGGTGCCGACGCCGTCGTCCTGACCATGGCGGGCGGGCTGGGCATCAAGGATGGCAAGCCTTACATGGATCCCGTGGCCTACCGGGACTCCTACGCGCGCACGGCCGACGCCCCCGTTGCCGCACTCCCGGCGGCCCCCAACCTCCGGGAAATCGTCTTCTGCAGTTCATTGAACGCCTATGGAGATGCGCACGGAGTATCGCCCGTAGTCGAGACCACGCCGCCGAATGCCGCCTCTCCCGCTGCCCAGGTCTTCATCGAGACAGAGCAGCGATTGTCGGCACTCGGCACTGACATTCTGCGTGTCTGCAACTTCAGGACCGGCACCATCTACGGCCCTGGCCGGGAACACCGCAACGAGCTGCGCCACATTGCGGGAAAGCAGATTCCCTTCGACGGCAAGTCGGATGCCATGCTGATTCACAGGGACGACGTCGTCCGCGCCATCGCCTTCGCCATCGAAAACAAGCTGTCGGGGCTCTTCAACCTGTTCAATGACATTCCGGACAACAAGGAGGACTTCTTCGCCCGGATCGCCAGCCGCGAGGGGCTCCAGCCAGTCACCTGGCTGTCCGTCGTGAAGGGACCGAAGGGCGTCTCCAATGCCCGCATCAAGGGCACGGGTTTCACGTTCGCGGACCCCGTCGGCGCCCGGGAGGGTGAGGACCTGCTGGCCCGGTGAGTCTCCTGCCGGCACCGGCTGTCTTCCAGAGCCGGGATTTCAGCCTCTACCTGACCGCGCGCTTTCTGTCTGCCCTGGCGATCCAGATGCAGAACGTGGCGGTCGGGTGGCTGGTGTACGACCTGACCCGCGACCCGTTTGCCCTGGGGCTGGTCGGCCTTGCCTCGTTCCTGCCGGCCGTGGCCCTGGCCCTGATCACGGGTCATGCCGCCGACCGCTATGACCGCCGCAGGATCCTGGTGGCCTGCTATCTGGTTACCCTCGCGACGGC
>CAZTGY010000108.1:2473-6942 GCA_964613445.1 uncultured Chromatiaceae bacterium
GGGGCTGCTGGCCATTGCCACCACCGGCTCCGGCCAGACCTGGCTCATTTACGCGCTGCTCCTGATCTTCGGGGTCAGCCGGGCATTCGCCAATCCCGCAGGCCAGGCCCTGGTGCCCAACCTCGTGCCCCCCGAGCAGCTGGGCATCGCCATCGCCTGGAACTCCACCGCCTGGCAGACCGCGACGATCGCCGGTCCCGCGCTGGGAGGTTTGCTGTATTACCTGGGAGCGAGCGTGGCCTTCGGCGCTGCCGCGGCGTGCTTCCTGGCCTGCTGCGTCCTGTTTGGCCTCATGCGGAGCAGGACTCAGCCGAAGCCCAGCGACGTGACCTGGGAAACCCTGCTGGCCGGGATCCGGTTCATCCGGTCACGGCCCGTGATCTTCGGAGCGATCTCCCTCGACCTCTTCGCCGTGCTGCTTGGCGGTGCGACGGCACTCCTCCCCGTCTATGCCCGCGACATCCTCGGCGTCGGGCCGGGAGGCCTTGGGCTCCTCCGCAGCATGCCGGCGGTCGGTGCCCTGCTGGTGGCGCTCTGGCTGGCACAGCGGCCCCTGCAATCCCGCAGCGGCCTCCGCATGTTCCAGGGCGTGGCCCTTTTCGGCGTCGCGACGATCGGCTTCGGCCTGTCGACGAACATCGTGCTCTCGTGCGTATTCCTCTTCGTGCTCGGGGCTGCCGACATGATCAGCGTGTTCGTCCGTTCGACACTGGTCCAGTTCGACACGCCGGATGCGATGCGGGGACGAGTCGCCGCGGTCAATTCCGTATTCATCGGCGCATCCAACGAACTGGGCGAGTTCGAGTCCGGCGCCGTGGCGGCTGCGATTGGCACCGTGCCCGCTGTCGTGGTCGGGGGGCTGGGCACGCTCCTCGTCTGCGCCCTCTGGATGCGCTGGTTTCCCGCGCTCCGCTACCGGGACCGCCTGACGACCTGACTGCCGGCCAGGCCGGCGAGGATCTGGCCCGCAGTCCGCGCCCGGAGGGCGATGCCCAGTAGCGTGATGCCGGCGGCCAGCAATCGACGCGTGCGCCCGCGGCCGAGCACGAAGGTCACCGCGACCCCCGCCGCGATCAGCACGGGTGGCGTGGCAATCCGGCGCGCCAGCCCGAGGCCCCGGTCTGCGCGATCCAGGGCCCCGCTGATCAGGCCCAGATGCCGTCCCAATTCCTCACGCTGCCGACCGGCCTGCCGCAACAGCGCTTCCCGCCGTGCCCGGAGACGATCACTTGCATCGCTCATGGCAATGGTCCGCGCAGCTCGTCTTCGTCACTGGCCAGTTCAGCAAGGGTCGCCTGAAGGAACGGGGGCCGGGTGCGAAGGCGGGAGCGGATGACCAGCCCGGCCACTGCCGCCAGCACGAAATAGCTCAAGGTCACCAGGACTGCGGCCAGCAGGCGGTGCGAATCCCAGAATGCAAAGATGACGGCCAGCCCCGCAAACAGGATTCCACCGCCGGCAGCAAGCACGGCAATGGCACCCCACACCAACAAGCCGACGATCCGGTGGAGCTCCTCCCGGATCTCGACGGAGAACAACTCAAGCCGCGTTCGACCGATCGATATGGCAGTCGCGAGCAACCCGCTGACGGAGCCGATCAGTTGACGGAGCGGCCCCGGCCGCCCGGAGGCGTCCTGGTTCACCGGCGGCTGATCAGCAGGCCCAGCAGAAGCCCGACACCGGCCGCAACGCCCACTGCCTGCCACGGGTTCTCGTGGACGTACTCGTCGGCGCTGGCCGCAACCTCGCGGACCTGCTCCATCGCCTCGCCCTCGGCCTCGACCAACCGGGCCCTGGCCTGTTTCAGCGACGCCTTGGCGCGCTCGCGGATACCATCCACCCGCTCGCCGGCCTGTCCGGCAGTGGCCTGCAGGAGGGCCTCGGCATCCTCCACGACGGTCTGCAGGTCGCTGAGCAGTTTCTCGCTGGGCGTCTTCCTGGGCATGGGCGGCTCTCCTCATCAACCGGCTGACGGGCAGCAATCTTAGCAGCCCGGCACGGCCCCCGGCGGCCAGGGCGACACGCGCGCTGTCGGCTTGCAGCGTCCCGGGAAGCGTGACGCCGCTCCCCTGCCGGTACCCGGGCCTTTGGCACATAATCCGACGCTGGCGCCGCAGGGTCGGCCGCCCTGGAGGATCAATGGGAACCAAGTCCGTGGCTGTCGTGACAGCCTGTGCGTTGCTGGCTGCAGCCCTGGATGGCGCTGCCGCGGGCCCCGACGCCATCGCGGGGGCAGACGCCACGACCCGCCTGATCATCAAGCTCCGCCCGGACGCGGGGCCCGAAACGAACGGCCAGGCGCCGTCGCGCACCGCCGGTCGCGCCACGACCCACGGTTCCGGGCAGAGCCAGGGCGAGCGAGCCCGGCGCCTGGGCGAGCGGTCCGGGCTGGGGGTGCGGGCGGCAAGGGATCTCGGGCGCGGCATGGTTGCCGTGGGCCTGGCCAGGCCGCTGGCTGGCGAGAGCCTTGACCAGACGCTCGTCGCCCTGCGGGCCGATCCCGACGTCGAGTTCGCCGAGGTGGACCGGCGCCGCTACATCCGCGCGGTCCCCAGCGACCCCCTCTACACCAGCCAGTGGTACCTGCAGGGGGTGGAAACGTCGGCCACCAACTTCCAGGCCGCCTGGGACACCACTACGGGATCACCGGACACGGTCATCGCGGTCCTCGACACCGGCATACGCTTCGAGCATCCCGATCTCGCGGGGCGCGTCGTCCCCGGCTACGACTTCGTTTCGGGCGAGTCATCGAGCTCCTTCGTCAGTGCCAACGATGGTGACGACTGGGATGAGGACGCGTCCGACCCCGGTGACTGGGTTTCGATCGCTGAGGCAGAAAGCGGCCCCCTGGCGGGCTGTGACGTCAGCCGCAGTTCGTGGCATGGCCTGCGGGTGGCGGCCATGATTGGAGCGGCAACCGACAATGCCGCGGGCATTGCCGGTGGCACCTGGTCAGGACGAATCCTGCCCGTGCGGGTGCTGGGCAAGTGCGGCGGCTACGACTCCGACATCGTGGCCGGCATGCGCTGGGCCGCAGGTTTGGCCGTGGACGGCGCCCCTCCGAACCCGAATCCGGCACGGATCATCAACCTCAGCCTTGGCAGCACGGACCGCTGCGCGTCGGTCTACACGAATGCCATAGCAGAGCTGACCGATGCGGGGGTTCTGGTCATCGCCTCCGCCGGCAACGACAGCGGCCCCGTCGAGGCACCGGCCAATTGCGCCGGCGTCCTGGCGGTGGGCGGACTGCGGCACGTCGGCACGAAGGTGGGCTACAGCAGCCTTGGCGCCCAGGTGGGCATCTCGGCCCCGGCCGGCAACTGCCCGGACGTCGATACGACATTCCTGTGCGGCTTCTCGCTCGTCACCGCGGACAACACGGGACAGACCGTCCCGGTATCGTCCAGCTACACGGACGATGCCAACTACAACATCGGCACCAGCTTCTCGGCGCCCATCGTGTCGGCGCTGGCCGGCCTCATGTACAGCGTGAACGACCGCCTGACCACGGGAGAGTTCATTGCCCGCATCAAGTCCGGCGCCCGGCCCTTTCCCGCGCCCGAACCGGGCCTGCCAACCTGCCCGGCCCTCGACCCCGCGACGGCCCAGTGCAATTGCACGACCACCACCTGCGGCGCCGGCATTGCGGATGCGCCGGGGGCCCTTGGCGAGGCCATGCGTCCGATGGCGCGGATCGTGCAGCCGGAAGGCTCGGGCGCCGGCCGGAACGTGACGCTGGACGGCAGCAGCAGTGCGGCAGCGCGGAACCGGACGCTGGGTGGCTATGCATGGACGATCGTGAGCGGCACCGCCGCATTCGTCGGGGCGACCGACGGTCCGACGGTAACGGTGGCAGTGCCGGCCTCCGGGAAGATCGAGGTCCAGCTTGCGGTCAGCGACGACGCCGGGCGAAGCGATGCCCGGTCCGTTACGCTTGGCAGCTCGCCGGGCGGCGGCGGTGGTGCCATCCACCCGCTCGTGCTGGGAGGCCTCGGCTTGCTGGTGACCCGCCGCAGAAGGCGTCAGCGATAGCCCTCGGCCTGGAGCAGGAACAGGCGGGCATAGCCCGCCATGCTCGCGAGCAGTTCGGCGTGGGTGCCGTACTCGACGATCCTGCCGTGCTCCAGGACGGCAATCCGGTCCGCCTGGCGCACGGTCGAGAAACGGTGCGAGATGAGGATCGAGATCCGCCCGACCGTGTGCTCCCGGAAGTACTCGAAGAGTTCGGCCTCGGCCGCGGCGTCCATCGAGGCGGTGGGCTCGTCCAGCACCAGCACGTCGGCAGACGTCCGCATGAAGGCGCGGGACAGCGCCACCTTCTGCCACTGGCCGGTGGACAGCTCCTTGCCCCCCTTGAACCAGCTGCCGAGCTGGGTCCCGAACCCGCGCTCGAGCGTGCGAATGAACGGCAGGGCCATCCCCTTGCGGGCCGACTCTTCCCACCGGGCCTCATCGGTGTAGGCCTCGAT
>CAZTGY010000108.1:6952-8299 GCA_964613445.1 uncultured Chromatiaceae bacterium
TGCCGGCGCAGCGCCTCGCGGTCCCACTCCCGGACGTCCTGTCCGTGCAGCATCACTCGGCCAGAGGTTGGTTGATAAAGGCCGCATAGAAGCTTGATCAGAGTGGATTTTCCCGCCCCGTTCTCCCCGACCAAAGCCAGGCTCTGGCCGGGCCGGATGTGCAGGCTGATCTCCCGCAGGGCCGGCTCGCGGGCGCCGGGGTACGTGAATGACACGGCATCGAAGCGCACGCCGTCGGCCGGGTCAGGCCCCCGGGGCGCCTCACCCCAGGTCTGGGCTGGCGCCTGCTCGAGGTACTCGTACAGGTTGCTCAGGTAGAGGTTGTCCTCGTACATCCCGCCGATTGAACTCAGGCTGGCTGCCACGGCCGCCTGTCCCTGCTTGAACAGCAGCAGGTACATCGTCATCTCGCCGATGGTGATGCCGCCCTGCACGGCCGTGACGGCGATCCACCCGTAGGCGCCGTACAGGACGGCGGTGCCGAACAGGCTCAGGGAGAGGCCCCACGTCTCCCGGCGTAGCGTCAGGGCACGGTCTTCCCGGTAGATCTTCTGGAAGATGCCCTTGTAGCGGTCGAGGAGCATCGGGCCCAGCTGGAACAGCTGGACCTCCTTCGCGTTGTCCTCCCGCGCCATGACCGTCTCGAGGTAGAGCTGCAGGCGGGATTCCGGGGCACGCATGCGGAACAGGCGGAAGGCATCGCCGGAGAACTTGGTCTCGGCAACGAAGGCCGGCAGGCCCGCCAGGACCAGGAGCCCCATCGCCCAGGGAGAGAAGGCCGCGAGCAGGGCCCCGAAGCTGACCAGCGACACCAGCTGCTGGAACAGCGCGAAGTTGCGCATGACCAGGCTGAGCGGCCGGCTGGACGCTTCCCGCCGGGCGCGCGTGAGCTTGTCGTAGAACTCGGCATCCTCAAACTGGGTGAGGTCCAGCGTGAGCGCCTTCTCGAGGATCATTTCGTTGACGCGCTGGCCGAGCTGGGCGCGGAGCAGGGACTGGCACGCCGTGATTCCCCGCTGGGCGCCACCGAGCAGCGCGATGATGGCGGCTTCGAGGAGCACCAGCTCGAGCACCGGGGCATAGGCCGGCGAACCACCCCCTGAGGCGATTGCCATCTGGCCCACCACCGCATCGATCACCAGCTTGCCGACCCACGCCGCGGCGGCGGGCAGCAGGCCGGCGGCGAGCGTGAAGAACGTGAGCAACAGCGTCAGCTGGCGGCTGGTGGACCAGACCAGGGCGACAGCCCGGCGGCTGTAGCGGAGAACGCCGAAGTTCAGTCCGAGCCTGCCGAGGACGCCGGGCATCACCGCGGCAGTGGCGGACGGGGCAGCGTGTGGGTGCGGA
>CAZTGY010000109.1:0-2583 GCA_964613445.1 uncultured Chromatiaceae bacterium
GGCGCTCCTACGAGGACCTCTTCAGCGTAACCGAGCAGCTCGGCGGCCGGCGGCGTGATGCCGAAGGCGGCATCGTTGAACAGCGGGATGTCGCCGGCGCCGGTCAGTATCCCGCGCAGGAAGTCCGTCGCCCGCCGGGCCGTCGCGGTGAGCGTGGCGACCGCGTCATCCGGCACGAGGCCCGGGTTCCGCGTGAGCAGGTTGACCACGTCCAGGTAATCCTCGAGCACGATGCCGTGGTACATCGGGCTCCGCTCCACGTGGCCGCCGTCGGGCAGCACCTGGGCATCGGCCTCCGTGAGCATGATGTCGAGGCCAACCGCGAGCCAGCGCCGGGCGGCCTTGCCCTCGAGGCAGGCGCCGGCGAAGACCAGCGCCTTGCCGTTCTTCAGCAGGTGGTTGGCGAGCAGGTGGTATTCCAGATCGCCCTCGAGCGTGGCCGCCTGGTGCGCGACGCTCGCGAGCCAGGCCGGCGGGACGCTGCCGGCGGGCAGCGTGGGCACGAACTTGAGCCAGTTCACGACGCGCAGGGAAATGGGATAAGGCTCCCAGGCGTCGGTGGCGCCGACCGGCACCCGGTGGAGCCAGTCGCCGATGAGCGCCGCCTTGTCGGCCGCGGCGACCCCGGGCCAGCCCAGGTAATCGAAGTAGTGCAGGTTGTAGCGCCAGAGCTTCGGCGCGTCGGCCTGCACCCAGTCCGGGGCCACCGGGTCCAGCGCGCGCTCCGCGTTCAGGAAGCGGATCCGGCCGTCGCCTGGCGCCGGGGTCGCGAGGAACGGGTGATGGCGGAGGCTGGCGCGGAGGCCGGTGACCGGCGGCGGCGCCCGGGGCGGCCGGGGCGGGAACGCCCGGCGGCGCAGCTGGTGGGCGATCTGGCCCGGGCGCAGGTGCCGGAGGGTGTTGGCGTAGAGGAAAAGGCGGCTTGCGTATCCGGCCATCAGCCAAAGCGGGCCGGATCGCAGCGTTCGATCGTGACGGTCTCGTTCGCCTCCAGCGCCGCCCGGGTGGCGAGGAACAGGTTGCCCGTGTCCCAGATGTCGGCGGGCGCCAGCCCGGGGCTGCCCTTCTGCCGGGACAGGCCGTAGCTGTGGCGGATGGATTCCTCGTGCCCGTGGTCCCGGGAGCCCAGGCTGAGCCGCGTCTTCTGCTCGACGACGTCCGTGACCAGGTACTGGAAGTCGTCCATGGCGATGAGCGCGTTGCCCCGGTGCGCGGCGTAGCGCTCCTTCACCCCCTCGAAGGCGTGGCCCTTGGCGGAGAAGGTGATGACCCCGATGGAGCCGTCGCCGAAGGTGAAGCTCACGGCGATGTCGCAGTCGGACTTGGCCGAGCGCGTGGGATTGATGCGGATCGGGAAGCGGCGCTCGGGCGGCATCATCTGGAAGGTCAGGTCCGTCCAGTGGCAGAGGTTGCCGAGGACCCGGCCGCCCTCCTCCGGGCTGAAGTACCAGTGGTCGGGGGCGATCTCGTGGCCGGCGACGAACCAGCTCTGCATCAGCTCGCCCTCCTCCGCCCACAGCGTGTCGCGGATGCGGCGGCCGATGCGGCTGCGGGGCCGGTTGTAGCCCAGGGACAGCACGCGGCCGCGGCTCGCGGCGGCCGCCGCGCACAGGCGCCGGAGCTGCTCCTCGCGGACCACGTGGGGCTTCTCGATGTGCACGTCCTTGCCGGCGGCCAGCGCCTTGATGGCGTACTCCGCGTGGCTGGCGTGGTTCGAGGCGACGAACACCAGGTCGATGGCCGGGTCGGCGATGATCCGCTCCGCATCGGTGGTGTAGTACGCGGCCCGGTAGTCCCCGGCCAGGGAGGCCGCGTGGTTGGCGTCGGCGTCCATGCAGCCGCGGATGACGGCGCCGTAGTTCCGGCGCAGGTAGTAGGCGATCACCGAGTAGGCGTAGTTGCCGCAGCCGATGATGCCCACGTGGGCGCCGGCGGCGGCGGGCCGGTCGTTCGGCGGCAGTGCCGCGAACTTCCGGGCCATGTGGTACTGGCCGGCGATCTTCACGCGGGTGCGCTGCAGGCCGTAGAGGCGCAGGTAGCGGGCCGCCTTGCGCAGCCTGAACAGCAGTGGTGTCTTGGTATAGTCCATCAGTTACTGCGCGTCATCCGAGGACCACGCCCCGTGCGGTTGAGACAAGCATTCCTGAGCCTGGTCAGCGGCAACGTGCTGGTGACCGCGGCCAATCTCCTGCGCGACATAACCCTGGCGGCGGCCTTTGGCGCGGCGCTCGATTCCGACGTGCTCTTCCTGGCGATAAGCATACCCGTGTTCATCCTGACCGTGGGCTCGAATGGCTTCCGGAGCGTGGTGGTTCCCGCACTAAGTCGCATCCGGGCGCGAAGTGCCGCACAGTTCCAGGAAGTCTCGGCGCGCTTCGTGACGATTGCGACGTCCGCGACCGGCGTGGTGGCCGCGGTCCTGCTGGCGACTGCGGCGGGCATCACCCTGGCAGACGTGCCCGGCGTTCCCGCGGAATCGCGGCGCATGTTCGGCCTGTTCTTCCTCGCCATAATCCCGATGTACGCCGGGAGCGCCCTGATAGAACTCCTGCAGGGCCCGCTGCAGGTCACCGGGCGATTCCT
>CAZTGY010000109.1:2593-8286 GCA_964613445.1 uncultured Chromatiaceae bacterium
GACTTCCTCTCGGGATCATCGTCGGCGTGGTGGCGTTGCCGGGCCTGTCCATCTTCGGCGCGGCGCTCGGCGGCGCCGCCGGCGTCCTCCTGTCACTCCCGGTCGGCGCCTGGCTCCTCCGCCAGGACCGCATGCTCCCCGCGTCCCGCACCGTGCCCCTGCCCGCCGACATCGGCTCGACGGCGCTGGCGGGCTACAAGGCCATCGTCGCGGCAACCCTCATCACCTACGCCAATCCGCTGGTCGACCAGTGGGTCGCCGGCTTCGCCGGGCCGGGCGCCACGTCCCACCTGGGGTACGCCAACCGGCTCATGACCGGCGTGGTGGGCCTGGTGGCGGGGGCGCTCAGCCAGGTGCTGCTGATCCAGTTCAGCAACCAGGTGGGCAACGCGGACCGGGCCGGCCTGTCCGCCACCTACCGCCTGCTGACCCGCGTGATGCCCTGGGTCGGCTGCGCGGCGACGCTGGGCGTCTGGCTGACCTCACGGTTCCTCGTCACGCTCCTCTACCAGCGCGGCAGCTTCGACGCGGCGGATGCGGTGATGGTCTCGGACCTGGTCAACCGGTACGCGCTCCAGTTCCCGGTCTTCTGGACCGGCATCGCCGGCGGCGTGCTGGTGTGGGCCCTGTCCATGAACCACATCCTCGTGCGCATCGGCATCGTGCTCTTCGCGGCCAACGTCCTCGGCGACCTGCTGTTCGTCCAGCTCTTCGGGGTGCGCGGGATACCGCTGTCGACGACGCTGGTCCTGCTGATATCCGTGGTGCTGGTCAACGTGTCGATCCACCGGACCAGACAGCTGGAAGTCCGGCTCGCGGACTGGGCGCACGCGGTGGTGCCGCTGTCACTGCTGGCGCTGTCGGGCCTGCTGGTCGCGCGGTTCGACCTGGGCCTGGCGCCGTCCCCGGACCTGGCCGGGGCCGCCGGCGCCGTGCTGCTGTTCGCGGCCTTCGCCGGCTGCGGGCTGGCGTTCTCCCTGCGGGAGCTGCGCCGGTACCGGGCTGTGCTTTAATGCCGTTTTTCGCAGCCTCTTCCGAGCATGACCCCTGACCCGACGAATTATCGCGACAAGCTCTACGAGAACTACGCCACCCTCGTCATGCGCACGCCGGACACCTTCGACGTGGCCACGGCGGACCGGTGGGGCAAGGCCTACGACTACTACCTGCGCAACTGGCTGCCGGGGCGGAAGGACGCCGCCGTCCTCGACGTGGCCTGCGGGGCCGGCAAGCTGCTGCACTTCTTCAAGCGCCGGGGCTACTCCAACCTGACGGGGGTGGACCTGAGCCCCGAACAGGTCGCCCTGGCGCGGCAGGTCATCCCGGGCATCGTGCAGGGCGACGTGCTGCCGTTCCTGGAAGCGCGCCCCGGGCAATACGACCTGATCACCGGGCTGGACATCATCGAGCACCTGGAGAAGCCCGCCGTGCTGCGGTTCCTCGCGGCCGCCTTCCGGGCGCTCAGGCCCGGCGGGCGGCTCGTCCTGGAGACCGTCAACGCCGATACGCCGCTCGGCCTGCCGATTCTTTACGGCGATTTCACCCACGAGAGCTGCTTTACGCCTCAGACTGTGGTGGCGCTCCTGCGGATGACGGGCTTCCCGGCGATCGAGGTGCGTGAGACGGGGCCGGTGCCCTACGGCTACAGCCTCAAGTCGTCGCTGAGGTACCTGGTCTGGAGGCTGCTGCGCGCGGGCATCGTCCTCACCAACACCGTCGAGACGGGAACCGCGGGCAGCGGGATCCTCACGCGGGTGATGCTTGCCAGCGCCGTGAAACCATAGCCACGGCCATGCGGGGCCGAGAACCTTGCCAGCTGCAGAACCAGGGACGGCCGCTTGAGCGCAGAGGCCCACAAGAGCGACGGGCGCAGGAAGAAGATCCTGTGCTTCACCAGCTACTACCTTCCCGGCTTCAAGAGCGGCGGGCCCCTGCGCAGCCTGCTGCACATGCAGGAGTGGCTGGGCGACGAGTTCGAATTCGGGATCGTGACGCGCAACCGCGACCTCGGTGAACGCGCGCCCTACCCGGACGTCGAGACGCGCACCTGGCGGGCCGTGGGCGGCGCGAGCGTCTGGTACCTGCCGGCGCCCCAGTGGCTGCCGGGCCCCATCCTCAAAGCCGTCCGGGAGTACCAGCCCGATGCGCTGTACTTCCACAGCTCGGTGGACTTCTCGCTCACCGTCGTGCCGCTGATGCTCCGGCGCCTCGGCTTCATCCCGCGCCGCCTTCCGGTCCTCGTGGCCCCGCGCGGCGAGTTCTCCCCGGGCGCCCGCTCCATCAAGCAGGGCAGGAAGAGGGCCTTCTTCCGGGCCGCCAGGCTGCTGGGCCTCTATGACGGCGTCACGTGGCACGCGACCAAGGACGAGGAGGAGGCGCAGATCCGGTCCCTGTGGGGCCGGCAGGCGACGGTCGTCGTGGCGCCCAACCTGCCCTCCAGGCAGTCCGCCGCGCCGCTGCCCGACCGGCCGCCGAAGCAGGCGGGAGGGCTCCGGCTCGCCTTCCTGTCCCGCATCTCCCGGATGAAGAACCTGCACGGGGCGCTCGCCCTGCTGCGCGACGTTGCCGCGCCCGTGCAGCTCGACATCTACGGCCCGCGGGAAGACCCCGCCTACTGGCAGGAGTGCGAGGCGTTGCTGGGCCGCCTGCCCCCGAACATCGAGGCCCGGTACCGCGGCGGGCTGCCGCCGGACGAGGTGCTTCGAACCCTGGCCACCTACGACGCGTTCCTGCTGCCGACGCTGGGCGAGAACTTCGGCCACGTGATCCACGAGGCGCTGCTGGCGGGCTGCCCCGTGATCCTGTCGGACCGGACCCCCTGGCGGCACCTGGCGGAAGCCGGCGTCGGCTTCGACCTCCCCCTGGACCAGCCGGCATCGTTCCGGTCGGCGATCGAACGCTTCGCGGCCATGGACGCCCGGGAGCACCGGTCCTGGTCCGACAGGGCGCGCGCTTACGGCGCGCGCTATGCCAGCGACGCCGGGCTCGCCGAGCGCACGCGGCGCATGCTCGCGACGGCGGTGGCCTGATGTGCGGCATTGCCGGAGACTTCCGCCACGCGCCCGACGTGCCCGAAGAGCGGCTGCTGCGGGCCATGGGCGCGGCGATGCGCTACCGGGGGCCGGACGACGAGGGCTACTTCCGCAGCCCCCACATCGGCCTGGTGCACCGCCGGCTCAGCATCCGGGACCTGAGCCCGGCCGGCCATTGCCCCATGGCCAGTGCCGACGGGGCTGTGCAGGTCACGTTCAACGGCGAGATCTACAACTGGCGCGAACTGCGGGCGGAGCTCGAGGCCGCAGGCCGCCCGTTCACGAGCCAGTCGGACACCGAAGTCATCGTCCAGGGCTACCAGGCCTGGCAGGAAGGCCTGATCCCGCGGCTCCGGGGCATGTTTGCCGTCGCCATCTGGGACGCGCCGCGCCGGCAGCTGCTGCTGGCCCGGGACCGCCTCGGGGAGAAGCCGCTGTTCTACCAGTCCGATGCCACCGGCGTCCGCTTCGGCTCCAGCATCGAGGCGCTCGCCGCCACGCTGGACGAGCCGCGGATCGACCCGGACGCCGTGGCCTGCTACCTGTCCCACAGCTTCGTGCCGGCCACCCACACGATCTGGCAGGGCGTGAGCGTGCTGCCCCCCGCCCACCTGCTGCAGGTCTCGCCGGGCCAGGGGATCCGGGTGCGGTCCTACTGGGAGTTGCCGCGCCAGGGCCCCGTCCGCACGGGCCTCGCGGAATGCCTGCGCGCGACCGAGTCGTCGCTCCTGGACAGCGTGGAGCGGTGCCTGGACGCGGACGTCCCCGTGGGCGTCTTCCTGAGCGGCGGCGTGGACTCGTCGATCGTCGCGGCGATGGCCGCGCACCTGCGGCCGGGCGTGCCGGCGTTCTCGCTGGGCTTCGGCGAGCAGGATTTCAGCGAGCTGCCCCATGCCCGGCGGGTGGCCGCCCACCTCGAGGTTCCCCACCACGTCGTGGAGATCGGGGCCCGGGACCTGCTGGCCTGCCTGCCCCACCTGGTCGTGCAGTACGGCCAGCCGTTCGGCGATGCCTCGGCGGTGCCCTCCTACCTGGTCGCGCGCCTGGCCCGGCAGCACGTGAAGGTCTGCCTGAGCGGCGACGGCGGCGATGAGTCCTTCGGCGGCTACTGGCGCGTGCAGGCGGGCGTCTACTCCCACCGCTACGGGCAACTGGTGCCGGCCATGCTCCGGCGACGCGTCGTCCCCGGGCTGGCGCGGCTGCTGGGCGGCCCCGGCCGGCGCCTGGCCGCCATGAACGAACTGTCGATCGCCGAGCCCGGCGTCGGCTACACCAACGCCGCCAGCTGGCACGACCGGCTGGGCGAACTGGCCGGCCCGCGGCTTGCGCCCGGGCTTGCGCACGATCGCGCGCTCTGCCGCCTCGGGGAGCAGTGCAACCGGGAGGAAGCCAGCGTCGTGCAGCGCATGCTCGCCGGCGACTTCCAGGTGCAGCTGCCCGACGACTACCTGACGAAGGTGGACGTCGCGAGCATGGCGGCGTCCCTCGAGGTGCGCGCGCCATTCCTCGACCAGAAGGTCGTCGAGCAGGCCTGGGTGCTGCCCGACCGCACGAAGCTGCACTGGGGCGAGCGGAAGTGGATCCTGAAGCGCATCGCGGCCCGGTGGGTGCCGCGCGACGTCGTGTACCGGCCCAAGATGGGCTTCGCCCTGCCGCTCGTCCACTGGTGGCGCGGGGAACTCGGCGACTGGCTCGACCTGCTCCTGCGGGACAGCGTGGCCGCCGCGGAGGGCTGGATCCGGGTCGAGCCCGTGCAGCGGATGCTGCAGGCCCACCGGAACGGCGCGGATCACCACACGCGCCTGTGGCTTATCCTGTGGCTCGAGCTCTGGTTCCGCCTCGTCGTCCGCCGCACCGACGCGGCCCACCTGCCGCGCAGCGCATGAGCCTGCCCGCGGACGACAGGCCCTCCCCCCCGGTGCGCGTGCTCATGGCGGTGCCTCAGTACCCCTATCCGGTCATGGGCGGCCTCGAGCGCCAGTCCCACGAGCTCGCGAAGGCACTGGTTTCGCTCGGCGTCGGGGTGCAGGCGCTGTCCGGCCGGATCCTGCCGGACCAGCCCCGGCAGGAGACGGTGGAGGGTGTGCTCGTCCACCGGATCCCGTGGCCCCGGCAGAAGTTCCTCCGCTTCATCCGCACGCCCTTCGACCTGCTGGCCGTGCTCTACGCGCAGCGCGCCACCTACGACGTCGTGCACCTGCACCAGTTCAGCTGGTTCGGCGTGTTCGTGATCATCACGGCGCGGCTCCTCGGCAAGCCGGTCCTGACCAAGCTACCGAGCGTCGGCGCCCACTCGCTGCCCGGCCTGGCGGCGACGCGCCTCGGGGCGCTGCAGCTGAGGCTGTTCGCCATGACGGACGCGGTGGTGGCCATGTCGGCCGAGAGCCTCGCCGAGCTCGCCGACGTCGGCTATCCGCCGGGCTGCATCCTCAGGACGCCGAACGGGATCAGCCTCGGGCCGGAGCGTACGGGGCCGGCCGCCAGTGCCGCGACTCCCGGCCCGTGCCGCGTGGTGTTCGTCGGCAGGCTGAGCGCGGAAAAGCGCCTCGTCGACCTGCTGACGGCCTGGCAGAAGGTGAAGGCCGCGGCGACCCACCCCGCGACGCTGGAGCTGTGGGGCAGCGGGCCGGACGAAGCCGACCTCAGGGAACTGTGCGTCAC
>CAZTGY010000110.1:0-8264 GCA_964613445.1 uncultured Chromatiaceae bacterium
CTGACGCTCACGATCAAGGACAAGAGCGCGCTGTATCTGGCCTACATGCCGTTCATCCGCAATGGCGGCCTGTTCATTCCGACGAGCAGCAGTTACAGGATCGGCGACGAGGTCTTCATGCTCCTCAACATCATGGGTGAGGACGAGAAGATTCCCGTTGCCGGACGGGTAATCTGGGTCACTCCCAAGGGAGCCCAGGGCAAGCGGACGTCGGGCATCGGCGTCCAGATCAGCGACCAGGATGGCGGCGCAACCCAGAAGAAGATCGAGAACTATCTGGCTGGTGCCCTCGGTGGCGACAAGCCCACCCACACCATGTAGCGGAGGTCTCAGCGGCTGGTGAGATTGAGGCCGCCCCGCAGGACGCGGGTATCAAACCCCCGCTCGTTGAGCACGAACGCCCCTGCCGAGCTCCGGCGCCCCGTGTCGCAGCAAACAACGTAGGTCGTCTTCGTGTCCAGGGTATTCAGCTTGAGCCTGATGAAATACAGGGGAATGTTGATGGCACCTGGCTCGTGGTAGGCCTCAAACTCGCTCGGTAGCCGCACGTCAAGCCACTTGCCCCCGGCCGCCACGATGCGCAGCGCCTCGTCATGATCGACCCAGGCCACCATGGGCTCGTTCAGGAGGGTATTGAAATCCTGCTTGCCGAGGCGCATCAGTGCCCCATCGGTCAGCATCCTGACGGTGGCATTCCGCCGGTTATGCGAGATGAGGGCCTCTTCCCCGAATGTGTCGCCAACATTCAGCTCCGCCAGCTTGATTCCTTCCTTGTTCAGCGGAGTTTCCCGAGTAACGACGCACTTGCCCCGGGTAATCACGTAGAAGTAGTCACCCTCGTCGCCCTGCTTGATGATTACGTCGCCAGCATTGAAATGCACCTGCTGCATGCGCATGAAAATCGCCTGGATGTTGCCGGGCGGAATCCGATGGAAGGCCTTGGTCTGCAGCAGGGTGGTCATCCAGTCGTCGGAGTTTCCCCGGTCGTCGCTCCGGAGTTCGTTGACTTCGTAGCTGCCTGTCTGGTCCCAGGTCAGCATCACGTCGAGCAACTCGGTGTCCACGGAGACGTACTCGACGCGATCGACAGCCCGGACCGTGTAACGACGGGGAAGGACCGGAGTGATCGGATTGCGGGCCTCGTCGGTCCCGGCGCGGAGGAGGCGCACATTGCCGTTGCGGTCGGTGAGTTCGAGGGTGCCTGCAACCAGGTAATAGGTACGCTTATCCGTGTCACCCTCCCGGAGCAGCGGCTTGCTGCCGTCCAGGGTCCGGACTTCCATTTTCTTGGCCAGTGCGGCGACGTTCTCGCGCTTGAGCCCATCAAGCGGGGAGAAGCGCCGCAACAAGTCCGGGGTAACAGTTGAGTCTGTCATCAGCTGTGCATTCTAACCGTTAGATTTTCCAGTATGAAAGCCACCAGCTGGCTATTCTGTGACTTCAGTGCTGCAGCAGCCTCCAGCCTGGCGATGGCGTAAACCGCGGACCGTGGCGCTGGGCAAGTTCGCGAAGCCGGGCTTCCACCCGGTCGATCCCGAGTTCCCGGGCGTAATGCAGTGGGCCGCCTCGAAACGGGGCGAAACCCGTGCCGAAGATCACGCCCGCGTCCACCAGGTCGGGTTCCGTGACGATCCCCTCGTGGAGGCACGCCGCAGCCTCGTTCAGCATCGAGTAGATCAGCCGATCCTGGACCGCCGGGCTGGACGTGCCCCATTCCGGCGCCGGCCTCACAGGCTTCCGGTCACGGTAGGTGTAGAAACCCCGCCCGGTCTTGAGGCCCAGATTGCCCTGCCGGACCAGTTCGTCCAGCTCCGGTGCGGGCCCGCGACCCAGAACCGGGGCCAGGATCCGCGCAACGTGATCCGCCACGTCCAGGCCGACGGAGTCAGCAAGCTCCACGGGCCCCATGGGCATGCCGAATTCCATTGCCGCCTGGTCAATCTCGGCCAGCGGTATCCCTTCCCTGATCATCTCCATGGCCTCGCCCATGTACGGGGCAAGAATGCGGTTCACAAGGAAGCCGGGGTGGCTCCGGCACGGCACGGGCAGCTTGCCAATACGGCGTGCAAACGCGGTTCCGGTGCTCAGGGACTCCGCACTGCTGCTAGTGGCTGCGATGATTTCGACGAGCGGCAGCTTGGCGACCGGATTGAAGAAGTGCATCCCGATCAGCCGCCCGGGATCGCGAAGGCAGCCCGCGAGGTCCTCGAGGGGGATGCTCGATGTGTTGGTGGCGATCACGACGCCCGGCCTGAGGCTGCCCTCCAGGCGCGCGTAGACATCGCGCTTCACCTTGAGGTCTTCGTAGACGGCCTCGATGACGAGGTCCGCCCCGGCGGCCCCGGTGCCGTCGGGATCGGCCCGCAGGCGAGCAACGGCGGCGGCGGCGGCTTCCGGCTTCCGGAGCTTGCGGGCGAAGAGCTTCGCAGCTCGCGCCAATGCCGGCTCGATGAAGCGCATCTCGCGGTCCTGGATTGTCACGTCGAGGCCCTTCAGTGCGCACCAGGCGGCGATATCGCCCCCCATGACGCCTGCGCCGACGACGTGCACGCGGCTGACCGCGCTCCTGCCGGTGGCCAGCTTCTTCAGTCTCTCCTGGAGAAAGTAGACGCGAACCAGGTTTCGCGAGGCCGGCGTCCTGACCAGCCGGGCGAAGGACCGTGCCTCGGCCTCGTAGGACGCGGGCGTTCGGGCCGCGCCATGCTCTTCCCAGAGGTCGATGATCGCGCCGGGGGCAGGGTAGTGCTCCGGGCGTGCCTTTTCCGCGGCCTTGCGGTGCAGGGTCCTGGCCAGCAGCGGGCGAACAGGGCCCAGCGCCAGCAGCCGGTCCAGCACCGGCACCGGGGCTCTCCTGCCAGGTCTCGCCAGTTGTCCGATCGCCGCAGTCCTCCAGTCACCATCAGTGACCAGTGCATCCACGAGGCCGGCGCGGTGGGCTTCACCCGGCCTGAGGGAGCGACCGGTCAGGATCATGTCCATCGCCCGGCGTACGCCGATCAGCTGCGGCAGGCGAACCGTTCCGCCAAACCCCGGATGGACCCCCAGCTGCACCTCCGGAAGGCCGAAGGCCGGCTCGTCGCCCGCCTTGGCTATGCGGCGACTGCAGGCCAGCGCCAGCTCGAGGCCGCCCCCGAGTGCAAAGCCATTGAGGACGGCAACGGTCGGGTAGGGAAGGCGCTGCAGGCGGTCAAGAATATTCTGCCCCTGGCGGGTCAGTGAATACGCCCGCTCCTCCGAATCGAGGCCAGGGAACTCATTGATGTCGGCGCCGGCGATGAATCCCGATTCCTTGCCGGAATGGATTACCAGCCCCTGCAGTCGTCGCTGCGACAGATCGTCGAGAATGGTGTGCAGTTCTGCCATCGTCTCGGTGGAAAGGGTATTTGCCCCTGCATCCTTGCGGTCAAAGCAGAGCCAGCCAATACCCGCGGCATCGCAGTCCAGTTGCCAGTGTCTGGGAGGCGTCATCGCGTTACCTCAACTCAAAATCGCACAAGAGGGGCAGGTGATCAGAATGCAGTACCTTCGGGACGTCGAATGAGTTGATCTCGATACCCGTGCTGTAGAGGATGAAATCCAGCTCCATGCGGGGCATCTTGCTCGGATAGGAGGGGAGGCCGGCAGTGTTCGCACTGCGCAAGCCTGCGGCCTTCATGAAGAGGAACATCTCGCTCTCGCCCCAGAAGGTGTTGAAGTCGCCGGCCAGGATTACCGGCTTCGGCGCCCGGGAGATCAGTTCATACAGGTGACGGAGCTGGAACTGGCGGTGCCTGTACTTCAGGGACAGGTGCACCAGGAAAATGATCACGCCGTCCAGTTCCAGCTCGATGATGAGCCGTTTGATGCCGGTGTCGAAGTAGTGAAAGCGCTCACCCAGGATGTGGGGGGCAGCGAGAAAGGCGTTCGCCTGCTTCCGCAGTATGGGCAGCATCTGATTGAGCGACTCCTCCCCGTACTTGCACTCGTAGCAGGAGTAATGCCCCAGTGCGCCAGCTATCGATTCAGCCTGGTTGATACCTCCACTACGCACCGATCCGACATCGACCTCGATAAGGCCGACCACGTCAGGGCGGCAGGATTTGATGAAATCTATGATGTTGTCGAGGGTTCCCGGGTTGCCGAACAGGTAGCCTGCACCGGGGACGGGTATCTGCGGAGGCATTCCGGCGCCGACGGCGTAGCGAATGTTGTATACGAGAAGGCGCATGATCGGGCCAGTGTAATGCCCAGCCACCGGGGTTGAAACTCCGTGGTATTTTTGCCGGCGGAGAGGAGGGAAAGCGATGTCAGATTCAAGCCCAATCCGGGTCTTCGTCAGCCATCTCTTCGAGAAGCACCCGGACTACCTGCGCGTCTTCGAGTACCTGGAGAGCAGGGACAAGTTCCTCTACCTGAATGTCAGCGATCCGGACAGGGTTCCCCCGGGCGGCAAGGAAGCGCTGAAAGACGAGCTCCGGAATCAGATCAAGGCATCGGAGGTCATGATCCTGCCGGCGTCCATCTACAACCTGAACCGGGACCTCGTGACGTTCCAGATGGATTGTGCCGGCGCATTCAACAAGCCGATCATCGGCGTGAAGTCCTTTGGGGAGACCGTCGTCATCCAGAAGATCGTCCTCGAGCGGGCGGCCGAGGTGGTGGACTGGAACGCCCGCACCCTGGTGGATGCCCTCCGCCAGCATGCCCGGCACGAGAATACGGCCCGCTGGGACGTCGTCGAGTTCAAGCTCGACTAGCCCCGCAAGCCCACCGCGGCGTCGTGCCGCAGCCGGTATCGCTTGTTCCTGTCCGGGCGGGTCACGTAAGATTTGCGCCCCGCCGGCCTGCCCGGCGACAGCTCGGGCGATGCCTGGTCCCGGCCTTTGGCGGCCTGGCGCCCCTCAAAGTATGGCCATTCAGACAGACGCGCTGATCATTGGTGCAGGCCCATGCGGCCTGTTTCAGGTATTCGAGTTGGGGCTTCTGGGGATAAAGGCGGATATCGTCGATTCGCTCCCGGCGGTGGGTGGCCAGTGCAGCTGGTTGTACCCTGAGAAGCCCATCTATGACATCCCCGCGGTGCCGGTGTGCACCGGTGCCGAGCTCGTAGCCAGCCTCATGAAGCAGATCGAGCCTTTCGGGGCAACCTTCCACCTCGGGGAGGAAGTGGTGGAACTTCGGCCGGAGGATGGCGGCTTCCGCGTGCGCACCGCGCCAGGAAAGGAGTTCCACGCGAGAACGATTTTCATTGCCGGCGGGGTGGGCTCCTTTCAGCCCCGCAAGCTGCACCTCGAGCCGGCTGACCGGTTGGAGGACCGATTTGTGCATTATCGGGTCCGGGATCCGGCCCTGTTCAAAGGCAAGCGGGTGGCGATTCTGGGCGGCGGCGATTCCGCGCTGGACTGGGCACTTGCACTGGGACCCGAAGCAGCGGCACTGACCCTCGTCCACCGCCGGGATGACTACCGTGCGGCTCCTGCGTCCGTTGCCCAGCTGAAGGCCCGCGCAGCCACCGGCGCCGTGGAAATCATCGAAGCGGCGAACGCCACGGCCCTGCGGGTTGACGGCGACCGGCTGAGCGGCCTTGAGCTCAGCCTGAAGGATGGGACCTCCCGCTCCCTCGACGTGGACCATGTTCTGGTGTTCTTCGGACTGTCGCCCAAGCTGGGCCCGATTGCCGAGTGGGGCCTTACACTCCAGAAGAAGGCCATTGCGGTGGATACGGAGACCTTCCAGACGAACATTCCCGGAATATTTGCCATCGGTGACATCTGCGACTACCCGGGGAAGAAGAAGCTCATCCTCAGCGGCTTCCACGAAGCGGCACTCGCAGCCTTCGCGGCGAAGGCCCGGCTCGAGCCAGGCAAGAAGGTGCACCTCCAGTACACGACGACGAGCCCGCTGATGCAGAAGCGCCTCGGCGTGGCGGGTGAGTAGCAAACGCACGTGAGCGCCGGACCCGTTGTGATCGCGCACCGGGGGGCCAGTGGTTACCTTCCTGAGCACACGTTGCCGGCCAAGGCGATGGCGCACGGGATGGGCGCCGATTTCCTCGAGCAGGACGTCGTCGCGACGCGCGATGGCGCGTTGATCGTCTTTCACGATCTTCACCTCGACCAACTAACTGACGTGTCGCGGCGCTTTCCCGGGCGGGCCCGGGCCGACGGGCGGAGCTACTGCATCGACTTCTCCCTGGCCGAGATCCGGACCTTGCGGGTGACGGAGAGACTCCGGAAGGACGGAACCGGAGCGCGTTACCCGGGCCGCTTCCCCGCGGGGAGCGGCAACTTCTGCATCCACACGCTTGAGGAGGAACTGGAGTTCATCCGCGGACTGAACCGCTCCACAGGGCGTCAGGCGGGGGTGTACGCAGAAATCAAGGATCCCGACTGGCATCGTCGGCACGATGTTTCCCTGGGTGACCGTCTCGTCGGCACGCTGCGGAAGTTCGGTTATCACACGCGCGAAGACGGCTTCTTCGTCCAGTGCTTTTCAGGGGAGGAGTTGCGGCGCGTGCGCGCCGCTTACGGCGCGGACGTGCCACTCATCCAGTTGCTGGAGGAGGGTGCGGACGTCAGCCCTGCGGCCCTGTCTGCAATTGCGGCGTATGCAGTAGGAATTGGCCCGGCGATCAGCCTTGCCTGGCCTGATCGTGGCCTTGTGGGCATGGCCCACGACAGGGGGCTGCTGGTCCACCCGTATACGTTTCGCGCCGACGCCCTGCCAGCCGGGTTCACGACGTTTGCCGGGCTGGTGTCCACCTTCATCGACGACCTGGGAATCGACGGGTTATTCACGGACTTCCCTGACCTTGTATTGCAGCAACGAGAGCGACGACGCTAATCCGGCCAGCGCTGGGGAACGCGCTCCAGTCGTTCCGTGGCGTAGCCGGCAGCCCGGAGATCGGCGACCAGCGCGGCGTATTCCGCCTCCGGCATGACCGGCGTTCGCGACATGATCCAGGCGTACGCGCGATCCGGCACGCCGATCACGGTGCGCTGGTAGTCCTGATCGAGGCTCAGGATCAGGTAGTCGGCCTCGGGCAGGAACCAGGCGAATTTCATTTTCCACTCGGAATTGACCGGGGCATTGGCCACGCGCGCCTTTGGCGTGAAAGTCCGCGGCGGGCCATCGAAGGCGCCGCGCTGGAAGACGTAGGTCGTGTCTATCGTGCCATCCGCCGCGAGGTGGTAGGTCTCGACGCCGTTGTGTGCGCCTTTCTCCGAAAACATGGGCAGCAGGGGTATATCGATCGGAATGGCGGCAATGACATACCAGGGGCCCATGAAACGCTCCAGATCCACCGGTTCGTTGGTTCCCCGCAATGGCGGAAGGCTGCTGGCGCTGCTGCATCCGGCAAGCAGAGCAGCCAGTAAGGCGGCAGGGATCAGTTTCAGGGGCATTCGTTGGCTTCCTTGGTGGTACGCCGGCCAACGGGGTAGTTCGCCGGGCCGGAGACGGCGGGTTCAACCGGCTGTAATGCGTATAATATATATTATGTTAAATACCAGACTATCCCAAAGCCGTCGATGGTCCGTGGCCGGTGCAGCGGGACCTGAGGGCGAACCTACGGCGAGCCCACGACCTGGTCGATGACGATCGAAACCGGCCCCGAGCCGCCCTCGGCCGGTTGCCACTGGGCCTCACCGTACACGTCGCCGGGTTTGGCTACCGGGTCACCACCGTTTGCCACGCGGGCGACCAAGGTGGCAGCGGCGACGCTGGCAAGTGTCCTTCCCGGCAGCATGATGTCCGCGTCGCTGATCTGAAACGTCATCGGCAGGTCACTGGCCTGCCGCCGGATCACGGCTAGCGGCGGCCCTGGCGCCCGGGAATCCCGGACAAAGACAAACAGCGGCGCGGACGCAGAGATCCGCCCCCTGAGCGCATCGCTGACGGATACCGTGACACTGACGCCGCTGGCGGCCATCGCGACGCTTGCACGGCTGGAAGGTGCGGCGCTGGCGACAGGTGCAGCGGCCCCGTCGAGTTCTGCGATCTGAGCTTCAATGATCTGCCGGATGCGTTCGGGGGGCGACAGGCCCAGAAGTGCCCGCCAGCGGTCACGAGCAACGTCAGGCTGCCCGCGGGCCAGGCTGAGCAGGCCTCCATACCAGAGCGCCTTGGGATTCTGCGGCTCGGCTGTCAGGGCGGCTTCGATCTCGTCGCCGACGGGCCCCGACAGGGAGCCCGGGTCCAGGACAATCCGTGCCTCGGCCACGCCCAGGCGGGCATCCACGTTTCGGCCACCAGAAACATCCAGCGCCTTCTGGTAGGCGTTTGCC
>CAZTGY010000111.1:0-8226 GCA_964613445.1 uncultured Chromatiaceae bacterium
GAGGATGTAGCGGTTGAAGATTACGTCACCGTAGGACACGTACAGGGCCATGCCGTCATCGGGATCCGCGTCCAGCGCCAGGGCCAGCGACACGAGCTCGCTGGTGTCGGCGTAGTCCCGGTTGTCGGTGTAGGTGAGCGCCGGCAGGTCCACGGCCTCGGGCAGGTAGCCCCGGACCACGTTGATGCGCTTGATGCCGGCCGCGTTGTAGGCAGACACGATGTGCGACAGCAGGGGCCGCCCGCGGACCCTGACCATCGTCTTCGGCCGCTGCTCCGTCAGCTCCCCCAGGGCGGAACCGCGTGACGCCGCCAGGATGACGGCCCGGCTGCGCGCCTGCTGGCGCGGCAGGTAGCGCTCCTCGGCCTCCTGGAGTTCCGACGCGCCCTGGAGCCGGAACAGCTCCTTCACGGGCGCGATGTGGTCCTCGACCGACTGCAGGTTCTGGTCGCGGAAGATCGTCCGGGCGGTGTCCTGCATGGCGACCACGGCGGCGCGCAGCAGGTGATTGGCCCAGATCGCGATCGAGAAGCCCGCCTCGCGGAATACGCCGGTGGGCGTGCCGTGGTACCTGGTGGGCACGATGACGACCGGCGACCGGCCCGCCCACTCCCTCTGGAAGGCCAGGACCTCGGTCGGACGGCTCAGGGCGCTGTGGATCAGGATGCCGTCCGATCCGGCGGCGTGGTAGGCCTCGGCCCGCCGCAGCGCCTCGCCCAGCCCCCAGCCGGCGATGAACGCCTCGACCCGCGTGATGATGGCGAAGTCATCGTCCGACTGCGCGTCCTTGCCGGCCTTGATGCGGCTGCAGAACTCGTCCACGTCGGCGAGCTGCTGCCTGTCGCCGTCGATGAAGCTGTTGGTCTTGGGGTAGAGCTTGTCCTCGATGCACACGGCGGCAACGCCCCGCTGCTCGAGCTTGCGCACGAGGCGGCGGACGTTGTTGAAGTTGCCGTAGCCGGTGTCGCCGTCGAGCAGGATGGGGATGGTGGTCGCGTCCGCCATGAACTCCAGCATCTCCAGGACCTGGGTCCAGCTGGCCTCGTTGGAGTCCCGGACGCCGTACTGGGCGGACAGGCACAGGCCGCCGGCCCAGATGCCGCGGAAGCCGGCCTCCTCGACGATCTTCGCGCTGATGCCGTTGTGGGCCTCCAGCAGGAACTCCAGCTCGCTGCTGTTCAGCAGTTGCCGGAACCGGGCTGTCCTGCGCATGCTCATACGCGGTAGCGGTATTCCCTGCCCGCCTCCCGCTCGACGTCGGGCGGATAGTTCTTCCGCTTGTCGGCGTAATACTGGCGGAGGTGGTCCCCTTCCGAGGCCCTGTTGTAGGTGTAGTAGAGGACCCGGCGCTGCTCGCCGGTGTGATTCGGTCCCGACCGGTGGGGCACGAAGGAATCGAAGAACACCGCGTCGCCGGGTTCAGCCTCGATGGCGACCCAGTCGATGCCCGCGAGCTGTTCTGCCGTCAAGGGCTCCCACTCCGCGCCAATCAGCCGCTGGCCGTGGAAATTGGCTGCCATCTCGAGGCAGCCATTCGCCCGGGTGCTCTGGTCGATGGCCAGCAGCGCCGTGATGTGCAGGCTCGCGTACCGGGACCAGCCGGCCTGGACGTCCTGGTGGGGCTCGAACCCCCCGCCGCCCGGCTGCTTGAAGTTGATCTTGTCCTTGAAGAGCACCGCCGGCTCGCCGAACAGCTGGCCGCAGGCGCCGGCCAGGTCCGCCGAGGCCGCCAGGTCGCGGAACCCGGCGTGGAAGGGCAGCACGTCCTCGAGCCGGTTCAGCAGGCGTCGCCCGTCCGCGTCCTGCTCGAAGTACTTCATCCAGCTGCCCGGGGTTTCTGGCCAGGCCTGCACCTCGTCCGTCCAGTCCCGGACGGTCCCGATGCCCGCCGCATCGACCAGCCGGGGCACCACCACGAAGCCATCGCGCCGGAAGGCCGCGACCTGGGCGCCCGTGAGCGGCCCTGCGCCGGACAGCGGTGAAGGCTGCGCACTCATTGCCTGGGAATCCCCTGGGCCGCTCGGGCCGGTTGCGTTCGCGGGCGGCAATTGTAGCGGAGGGCCGGGCACCCAAAAAGAAACGGCGCAAGCCTCGTTGCAGGGGCCTGCGCCGGGAAGTTCCTGGCACCGGGGGGAGCGGCACCAGGCCTCTGGGGAACTCGCCTGTCTAGCGGGTGGCGGCCGCCGCCAGCTTCAGAGCGGCGGGATCCTGGCTCGTGCACTTCACCGGGGTCTTGTTGCCGATCTGCCAGGTCACCGCGTCACCCTCGCCCCGCAGCTCGTGCCGGGAGTCGCCATAGCGGAAGCCCGACTTGGCCGGCCTGGCAACCAGCTTGACGGTGGGGCGATCGGCGGACTGCACCTGCACCGCGCTACCGGACTCCCGGTACGTCACGGTCAGATCCTGACCGGTCTCGCAGCTGTAGGCCACCGGGCGCCACCCGGCGGCGGCCGGCGCGTCGCTGGCAAGCACGGGGGCTCCGAGCAGCAAGGCCGCCGAAGCGGAAACAGCAGACAGGACACTGGCGATACGCATGACTCACTCCTTGAATCCAAATTTGTTCCGGACGTGACCAGTATTTCGGCACATCCGGGCAAACGGATTGCTCCAGATCAAGAGTTACAAAGTGTTACAACTGCCCGGAGCCCGGCAGGTGGCCAGCCCGCATTGTGCCGCGGGGCCGTCGGTGCTAAGGCGCGTAATCCTCGCCCGTGCGCAGCATGACGCTCGTGCCAATCACATCGTTGAGCTGGCTGAAATCCAGCATGCCGTCCAGCATGTTGCGGGTCGTTCCGTCCTGCCGGAGCGTGGCGAGGTACCCCCGCGCCGCGTGCCCCACCACCCGCACCATCGCGCCCGGATGGATCGCCAGCCGGAACCCGAGCGTACCCAGCTCGCCGATGGTCAGCAGCGGCGTCTTCCCGCCCTCCACCATGTTGGCGAGGAGCGGGATTCGCCCGCCCAGCTCCCGCCCCGCCCGCTCGAACTGCTCCGTCGTTCGCAGCGCCTCGATGAACAGCACGTCGGCGCCCGCCTCCGCGTAGGCGTGGGCCCGTTCCAGGCCGGCCTCGAAGCCATCCACGGCGATGGCGTCGGTGCGCGCGACGATGACGGTGGCGGCAATGGCCCGGGCATCCTGCGCGGCCTTCAGCTTGCCGAGCATCTCGCCGGTGGACACGAGGGTCTTGCCGTCCAGGTGGCCGCAGCGCTTCGGCAGGGTCTGGTCCTCCAGCTGGATCGCCGAGGCGCCCATCTTCTCCAGCAGCCGGACCGTGCGCTGCACGTTGAGCGCGTTGCCGAAGCCGTTGTCGCCGTCGACGATCAGCGGCAGCGCCACGCGGTCGCGGATGTTGCCCACCGTCTCGGCGACCTCGGTGAGCGTCGTCAGGCCGAGGTCGGGCCGGCCGAGCTTCGTGAACGCGACGCTGGCCCCGCTCACGTAGGCGCAGTGGAAACCGGCCTGCTCGATGAGCAGCGCGGTGAAGGCGTCGTAGCAGCCGGGGGCGATGAAGGGCTGGCCGGCGAGCAGCTCGCGCAGGCGCTGGGCGTGGGACATCAGGCTTTTTCCTTCTGGAGGCGCAGCTTGAGCCAGGGCATCAGGCCACCCGCCTCGACCATGGCCATGAGGTGGGCCGGGATGCCGTTTACGGCGTGCACCGCGCCGGAGCGCGCGTTCTCGATGCGCCCGGCGACAGGATCGATCCGCAGCCGCTCGCCGGCAACGACGGTCCCGGCCGCGGGGAACACCAGGGCCGGCAGGCCGAAGTTGAGGGCGTTGCGATAGAAGATCCGGCCGAAGGACACGGCCAGCACCGCGCCCACGCCCAGGTGCGTCAGCGCCAGCGCCGCCTGCTCCCGGGCGGAGCCCACGCCGAAGTTGCGGCCGGCGACGATGATGTCGCCGGGCTGCACCGTCGCCGCGAACGCCGGGTCGAGCGCCTCGAGGCAGTGCCGCGCCATTTCGGCCATCGACGACTTGAAGTACAGCCCCGGCGCCATCACGTCGGTGTTCACGTCGTCGCCGAACACCCAGGCGCGGCCTTCGATGACCTTCACCGGAGGAGATCCCGGGGGTCCGTGATGCGGCCCGCGACGGCCGACGCCGCCACCGTGTAGGGGGACGCCAGCCAGACCTGGGCCGAGTTGGCGCCCATGCGCCCGCGGAAATTGCGGTTGGTGGACGAGATGCACACCTCGTTGTCGCCCAGCACGCCGGCGCCCAGCGCCGCGCAGGCCCCACAACCGGTCGGGAGGATATAAGCGCCCGCCGCGGTGAGCGTGGCCAGCGTGCCGTCGGCGGCCGCGTCCGCCATCGCCTTCGCCGACGCGGGCGCCACCAGGAGCCGCGTGCCGGTTGCCACGGTCCGGCCCTTCAGCACTTCGGCCGCCATGTGCAGGTCAGACAGCTTGGCCCCCACGCAGGCACCGATGTAGGCCTGGTCCACGCGCACGTCGCCGACGGACCCGACGGGCCCGGAATTCGCGGGCGAGTGTGGCGCAGCGACCTGGGGCGGAAGCCCGGTTGCCGAGAAGTCGTGAGTGCCCGAATAAGCGGCGCCCGGATCGCTCCGCCAGTCCAGTGCGTCGGCGGCCGGCTCCCGGCCGGCGGCGCGCAGGGCCGCCAGCGTCACCTCGTCCGGCTCCACGATTCCGGTCTCGGCACCCAGTTCCGCGGCCATGTTCGTCAGCACCATGCGTTCCCAGATGGACATGTCCCGCACCGTGTCCCCGCCGTATTCGAGCACGCGGCCGCCGTTCTCCATGCCGAGCTCCCGGCACAGGAAGAGGACGATGTCCTTCGCCACCACCCCGCGCGCGAAGCGGCCCGACCAGTTCACGCGGACGGTGTCCGGCACCTGGATCCAGATCTCGCCGGTCACGGCGACGCCCGTCATCTCGATCGCGCCGAAACCGGCCATGAAGCAGCCGAAGGCGCCACCCATGCTCGAATGGGAATCGCCGCCCACCGCGAACATCCCCGGTTCCAGCAGGCCCTGCTCCGCCAGCAGGACGTGGCCGATGCCCCGCATGTCGAAGAACCGGCGGATGCCGAAGTGGCTGGCGAAGTCGCGGGTCACCTGCAGGATGGCGGCCGATTCCGCATCCACCGCCGGCGTGAAGTGATCCGAGCACAGGACGATCCGGTCCGGGTCCCAGACGCCGACGCCGAGCTCCTTCAGGCGCGGCCAGATGCGGCGGGGCCCGCCCGAGTCGAGCAGCAGCGCCAGGTCCACGCGGCAGGTGACGATCTCGCCGGGAGCGACGCGGGGCTGGCCGGCGGCACGGGCCAGGATCTTCTCGGTCAGGGTGCGGGGCATGGCGCCGAAAGTATGGCAGAACCGGCCAATCAGACGCGGCTAGTGCCCGCGCTCGATGGCGCGGCGGGCGATGCCGTCGACCAGGCCGGGTGCGATCAGCTTGAGCCACTGGGCCAGCTTGCCCCGCGGCGTCATCACGAGTTCCCGGGCACGGCGGTTCATCGCCACCCGGACCTGCCGGGCGCACTCCGCCACGCTCATCACCCGGCCCGGGTCGAGCGGGTCGATGCGGACCGGCGTGCCGTCGGGCCCGGTGGCGTTCTCGCGGATGCCGGTGGCGACGAAGCCCGGGTAGACCATGGTGACCGTGACGCCGGAGCCCTCGAGCTCGATGCGCAGCGAGTCGAAGAAGCCGCGCATGGCGTGCTTGGACGCGGCGTATCCGGAGCGGGTCGGCACGCCGGTGAGGCCCGTGAGGCTGGCAATCCCGACGATCCGCCCCCGTGATGCCTTCAGGTGGGGCAGCGCGTGGGCCGTGCAGTAGACCGCCCCCATGTAGTTCACCCGCATGATCGTCTCCAGCATGCCGAGGTCGCGGATCTCGTCCACGCGGGCCCACATGGTCGCACCCGCGTTGTTGACCAGGGTGTCGATCCGGCCAAAGCGCGCGACCGTCCACTCGATCAGCTGCCGGCAATCGCCCTCGACGGCGACGTCGGTGCGCAGCACCTCCACCTCGGCACCACGCTGGCGGCATTCGGCGGCCACCGCGTCGAGCGCGGCCGTATCCCGGGCCGCCAGCGCGAGCCGGGCGCCCTCCGCCGCGAGCTGGCGCGCGAGCTCGGCGCCGATGCCCTTCGACGCACCGGTGATCACCACCACGTTGTCGCGGAAGCTGTCCTTCATGACGGTCCGTGGTGCAGCTGGTCGATGCCGAGCGCCTGGAAGCGCAGGCAGGCCTGCCGGGCGGCGGGGCCATCGTCGCCGCCGGCCACCGCGGCGGCGTGCTCCGCGAGCAGCGCCAGCTCGAAGGCGCGCCCGAGCGTGAGGGTGAACCGGCGCGCGACGCGCTGCCGCTCGACCGGGTCCCGCGTCGCGCGGTGCCAGTCGATGGCGCGGTCCACGGCGGCCAGGCTTGCGGCACCTGCAGACCGCAGCGCCGGATCGGTGGTCGTGCCGCAGGCCCGCTCGATCCGCCCGCGGAGCGCAGCCAGGCCCTGGTCCAGGTCCGCGCGCAGCAGCAGGTCGAGGGCCAGCACGTTGGTGGTGCCCTCCCAGATCGGCAGCACCTGCGCGTCGCGAAGGAGCACGGGAATCCCGGTGTCCTCCACGTAGCCGGCGCCGCCGAAGGCCTCCACCAGCTCGCTGGCAACCGCCGCCGCCTGCTTGCCGGTGGTGGCCTTGGCCAGCGGCGTCAGCAGGCGGAGCAGCGCGGACTCCGCCGCATCAAGCTCCCCGCCCTCGTCCCGGCCGAGCAGCTCGACCAGCGCGAAGGCGAGCAGGAAGGCGCCCGCCGATTCCGCGTCCACGTCATCCAGCGTCGCCCGGTGCAGGGGCTGGTCGGCCAGCGGGGCGCCGAACGCGACGCGCCGGGCCGCGTAGTCCCCGGCCAGGCCGAGGCCGTGGCGCAGGAACGAGGCGGCGCACACGCTGTTCCACGTGCGGGTGACGCGCAGCATCGGCTCGATGCGGCGCGTACCGTGGGTCTCGCCGGCGACGAGGTGCGCGACGGCGCCATCCAGCGTGAGCTCGGCGGTGGGCACCTTGCGGGTGCCGAGCTTGTCCTTGAGCCGCTCCACCCGGATGCCGTTCAGCTGGCCGTGCTCGTCCCGCGTCTCCAGGTAGAACAGCGCGAGGCCGCTGCCACCGGCACCATTGCCCTCGGGCCGGGCCAGGGTCAGGGCCATCTGGGACGTCGCCGCCGACGTGAACCACTTCTTGCCGTACAGGCGCCAGGTGCCGTCGCAACGCTCCGCCCGGGAGCGCGACAGGCCCACGTCCGAGCCGCCGGTGGCCTCGGTCATCCACTGGCCGCTGGTCCAGAAGCCACCCGCATCCCGGCTGGTCAGGCGCGGCACCGCACGGTCGATCAGGGCCTGGTTGCCCGACGCGAGCAAGGTGCGCGCCGCGCCGTCGGTCATGGCGAGCGGGCAGGTGTACACGTCGGTGACGGGATGGAAGAGGTGCACGAGCAGGAACTGGTGCACGCGGGACCAGGCGCCATGCCGGCGCTCCCGGGGGTGGGCGGTGAGGCCGAACTGGACGGCGAGGCGCTCGGCTTCGCGCCACAGCGGTGACAGTTCGATGTGATCGACCCGGTTGCCCCAGGCATCGAAGCGGGTCAGGCGGGGCTCGTTGTGGCGGTCCGCGCGCTGGAAATCCCACAGGGGACCCGCGGCCAGGGTGGCCAGGTCGGCAAGCTCCGGCTCGATGGCCGTCCCCACCTCCGGCGGCAGCCGGTGCCGCACGAAGCTGCGCACCAGCCAGTCGTCCCGGAGCCCGTGCCGGGGACGGGGCTCCGCCTGGACGAACGGCTCGACGGTCACGAGGCCGCCCGGGCCACCTGCGCGACGTCCAGGGACGGCGGCCGCAGGGGCACCACCTTGTGCACCCACTGCCCCGGCTCCGCCCGGTGGCCCGGGCAGGGCACGACGCGGATGTGGGTCTCGCGCAGGCTGGCGAGCGCCTGCGCGTCGATCTCGCCGTGCCGCGCGGCGTAGTCCCGCGTGATCTTCCGCACCTGTGCGAGGGTGACGTCGGTCTCCACCAGCAGCTCCTCGGCCGGCGGCGCCGCCTGCCGCGGGCGCGTGCCCTTCAGCACGGCGTAGTCCTCGTCCATCACCTGATCCCGGGTCAGCGTGACGAGCACCTGGTGATCGGCCGCGGAGACGCCGCCCTTCCCGTCGGCGCCGGGTTTCGGCTGCAGCAGCAGCATGAAGATCTGCGTGTTGCCCTCGTCAATCGGCGT
>CAZTGY010000112.1:0-4402 GCA_964613445.1 uncultured Chromatiaceae bacterium
GCCTTCAGGCGCGACCGCCTCCTTCCGGCGGGAGACCCGCGGACTCGAGTCCCGCCGGAAGGAGGCGGTCGCGCCTGAAGGCGCTCCTACTTCAGGGCCGGAGTGCCCTTCGGTGCCGTTACGGGTGCTGGTGACCGCGCGAGCTTGTACACCGGCCGCGGTCCGGGCGCCTCGTAGTAGGCCATCATCTGGGGCGCAAGCCCGGCCAGCGTGGCCTGGCGGTTGCCGGGCGCGGGGTGGGTGCTGAGGAACTGGGGTGGGCCACTGCCGCCGGCCTTCTCCATCTTCTGCCACAGCGTGGCCGCTGCGCGCGGGTCGTAGCCGGCCTTTGCCGCGAGTTCGATGCCGATGCGATCGGCCTCCGTTTCCGAGGCCCGGCTGTTGGGCAGCGTGATGGCGACTGCCGCCGCTCCCTGCGCGGCGACCATCCCGGCGGCGGAATCCGAGGCGATCCCCACCGCCAGGGCGCCCAGCTGGCTCGCCATGGCCACCGACATGCGTTCCGCCGTGTGATTGGCCAGCGCATGGCTGATCTCGTGCCCCATCACCTGGGCGAGCTCGTCGTCCGTCGGATCCACCTTCTGGATGAGGCCGGTGTAGATCGCCATGCGGCCGCCGGCCATGCACCACGCGTTCACCGTCTTCGGGTCGTCGATGACCTGGACGCTCCATTCCCAGGACTTGGTATCGGGCCGCATGAGCACGGCCTGGGAAATCAGGCGTCCGGTGATCGTGTCCACGCGCTTCAGCACCTTCGGGTCGGTGACCAGCTTGCCCTCCGACTGGAGCTTGCCCATCGTCTGGAGGTACTGCTGCTTCGATGCCGAAATCGCGGTCTGCTCGGAGACCAGCATGAGCTGCTTGCGACCGGTCGGGCTGGTGGCACAGGCGCTGGCCAGAGCGAGGACGAGCAGGGCGAAGGCCGTTCGGCTGATTGATGGTTTCATCGGCATGTCGCTATTCCACTATCACCTGCTGCAGGGCGCCCGTGGCCGACTGGTACAGCAGGGGCGCCACCAGGATCTTCGGGTAGCGGTCCTGCAGGCGCGCCGCCTCGGCCGCTACGAACTCCACCGGGTTTTCGACCCCGAAGAGGTCGCTCCAGTGATCGAAATGCTGCTCGGCTGCCGGGCGCTCCCACCCCGCCGCCTCGATCATCTGGACGACGAACTGCTCCCGGTGGTTCCGCAGTTCGACGAGCCGGCAGTCGTCATGGCCGACGATTGCGATCGCCGACACGCCCGCCACGCCGATTGCCCAGGACACCTTGAAGGGATCCCGCTTCAGGCTGGCCGCGGCGGTGTGCAGCGAAATGGCAAAGCCCTCCGGGATGCGGAGTGCGGCGGCCTGCTCGAGGCAAGTCGCGATGAGGATTGTCGGGCGTGCGTGCTTGCCGCCATGGGCCGCCCCGAGATTCTGGAGGCGCAGCAGGTCGGCGACCGGCGTCCCGCGATAGACGGGGAGGATGTCCGCCTCGTTGCGGACGGGGACGAGACTGGCGTTGAGGGTTGCGGTCATGGCGTGGTGGAACCGGGCGGCATGGCTGGAAGCGGCTGCTTATTTGGCCGGGATTCCCCGTCGGGCGCAAGCGCCTCGAAGGTATCCGCCGCCAGCCCGACGCCCGCCTCGGCAAAGTAGTTGTAGGTGATGTCCGCCCCCGCCGCGAGAATCGGGGCCTGCTCCTCCGGCCACACGTACGTTGCGCTGATGAGGCCCCTGAAACCGCGGCGCCGCAGCTGCTCGCTGGCAAGGATCTTCGCTTCGGTGTCCGGCAGGGCCAGCATGATGACCCGCACCTGGTCCAGGTTCAGCCGGTGCCAGAGCAGGGGATCCTCAGCGTCGGCATAGACGACGCGCCGGCCCTCGCTCAGGTGCTTCTCCACCTTGCCCAGGTCGCTGTCCAGGCCGACCACCTTCCTGCCGAGCTCCCGCGCGTGGTTGTACGCGCCCGTGCCCACGCGGCCCATGCCCGCGACGACGACCTCGGCCCGTCCAAGGGATATCGGTTCGTCATCCGGGTGCCGGCGGTGCCGCTCGAAGAGCCGCAGGAACTTCTCCAGCACGGTGAAGATGTCGTGGGAGAAGCGGCTGAGCGGCGCAGCGATGGCGAATGACACGGCGACCGCGACCGCGGTCGCCACCAGCCACTCGGCAGGCGCCAGGCCGCGCTCCACGGCGGCGGCCATCACGATCAGGCCAAATTCGCTGTAGGTCGCCAGGCTCAGGCCGGTCAGGAACCCGGTGCGTGCCGACAGGCCGAAAGCGAGGAGCAACAGGAAATACAGGAGGACCTTGACCGGCAGGATCGCAATCGGGACGGCCGCCAGGCCGAGCGTGTGCCAGGTCGGCAGCCCGGTGAGGCCGATGCTGAGGAAGAAGCCCACCAGGAAGAACTCCTTAAGGCTCCACAGCGAGTCGGAGAGCTCCACCGCCTTGGGATGATTCGCCAGCAGCATGCCGATCAGCAATGCGCCGAGCTCACCCGACAGCCCGACGGCCTGGAAGCCGTAGCCGCCGAGTCCCAGCGCCAGCGCGCTCCCGAGAAGCACCAGCAGTTCACCGTGACCTGCGAGGTCCAGCAGCTTGCGCACCAGGGGCTGGGCCAGCGGCAGCAGGAGCACGAGCGCCGCAGCCCAGGACAGAGGCGTCCCGTCATTGATCCCGAGCAGGGCAACGGCGATGACGTCCTGCACGATCAGGATGCCGATGGCCACCCGGCCATGAAAAGCCCGGATCTCCCGCCGCTCCTCGAGGATCTTGGCGGCAAGCACCGTGCTGGAGAACGACAGCGCACTGGCGAGGACGAGCACCACCGGCAGCGGATAGCCGGCTCCACTACCCATGGCGAGGACTGCCACCAGCAGCGCCACCGCGAACTGCAGCAGCGCCACGCCCCAGACCTCGGCGCGAATGAGGTTCCGGATGCGCAGCTTGAGGCCGACCGAGAAGAGGAGGAGCAGGACGCCCATGTGGGCGGCATCCTCGAGGAGGGGTACACGCCCGACACCTGCCGCATTCAGCAGGAACCCGGCGCCCAGGAAACCGATGAGCGGCGGCAGCCCGAGCTGGCGGGCCAGCAGGCCGAGGGCGAAGGCGGCGGCGATCCAGACTGCGAGCATCTGGCCCCATCTTGCTGCAATATTGGCCAATGCAGAAGCCGCGTATTCCTGCCCGCAGACTGCTGGCGGCCATCGGCACCGTTGCGGGCCTGCTGGCCCTCTACGCCGCGCTGGGCTTCCTCGCGGTGCCCCGCATCGTCGCCAGCGTCGCGAAGGATACGGTGAAGGCCGACTACGGCCGGGACCTGGCGCTCGGGGAGGTGCGCTTCAATCCCTTCACCCTGGCCCTGGAAGTGAACCAACTGTCCCTGCCCGACGCCGACGGCAGCCCGATGCTGGCGTTCGACCGGTTGCTGGTGGACCTGGACCTCAACTCCATCTGGCGACGGGCGCTGTCGTTCCGGGCGATCATCCTGGACGGCCTCGCGATCACTGCCGTGGTCCGGAAGGGCGGCAATCTCAATCTGGCCGACCTCGAGACGCCGCCGGCGCCCGACGCACCGCCCGCAGCTTCCGACGAGCCATTGCCCCGGCTGATCATCGGCGAGCTCGACGTGAATGACGGGCGCGTGCGCTACGAGGACCGTGACCGGTCCAGGGCATTCGTGGCCGAGCTCAGGCCACTGACGTTCCGCCTGACGGATTTCAGTACCCACATCACGGAGGGCGAGCGCTACGAACTGGACGCCACGCTATTCGACACCGGCCGTTTCGCCTGGCGCGGCACACTGAAGGCCCAGCCACTGGCGTCAGACGGCGAGTTCACGCTGACCAACCTGCCCCTGCCGCGCCTGGCGGAGTTCCTCGGCGATGCGCTGCGCCTCGAGATCACGAGCGGCGCTGCCACCCTGCGCGGCCGCGATCGCTTCGCCGACAGGCCTTCCGGGCCGGACTTCGTCGTGGAGTCCGGTGAGCTGGCCGTCAGGTCGCTGGCGATCCGTGACCGGGGTGAGGCCACGGACTACGTGAACCTCGACAAGGTCACGGCCACGGGCCTCGGATTGTCGGTCGCGGAAGAAAAGGCCGTCGTCGGCGAGATCACGCTGGAGGGCGGGAGGATTCAGGGCTGGCTCACGCCGGAGGGCGAGCTCAAGCGCTCGGGGATCTTCGATCCGATGGTCGTGGAGCCGGGGGCCGCGTCGACGGCGGCCGACGAGGGCTGGCAGGTGAGCATCCCGCGCATCAACGTCCGGAACCTGGCCCTGGCACTCGAGGATCGCAGCCTGTCGCCGGCGCCGGTCTTCGTGCTGAAGCCGCTGAACGTGACGATCGAGGGTTACTCCACCGCGCCGGGAACGACCGTGAAGGCCGGCTTGGAGGCCACCGTGAACGAGCGGGGCAGC
>CAZTGY010000112.1:4412-8139 GCA_964613445.1 uncultured Chromatiaceae bacterium
GCCAACCTCGACACGCTGGCGACGACCGCGGAAATTGCCGTCAGCGGCCTGGAGCTGGCACTGGCCCAGCCCTACATCGCGCAGGAAACGAGCCTCACGCTGACCGCGGGCACCCTGGCTGCCACTGGCCAGGTGACTTATGCGGACGCCGGGCCCGCCGGCGAGCTGGGCTTCGCCGGCGACGTCACCATCGACGGCCTGCGGACCATCGACAACGTGCTGCGCGAGGACTTCGTGAAATGGAACATGCTGCGGCTCGATGGGGTCGAGTACCGCTCCGCCCCCGAAAGCCTGAAGGTGCGCACCATCGATGCGAGAAGCCCCTTTGCCCGGGTGATCATCGGCCCCGACGGCACGACGAACATAGCCGCCGTACTGTCCGGCCCCGGCGCGACGGCCGCAGTGGTGCCCGGACCGACGGTGGGTCCGGCCGGGAGCCGCGCGCCGGAAGCAGTGGCCGTCACCAGGGCACCAGAACCTGCCCCGGCCGGCGCGGAGGCTGCTCCGTTTCCGATCCGGATCGGCACCGTGAAGATCGCCGACGGCTCGGCCCGGTTCGCCGATTTCACGACGCGACCCAACTTTGCGATTGGCATCGAGAAGCTCAAGGGCACCATTACCGGCCTGTCGTCCGCACCGGCGTCACGCGCGAAGGTCGAACTGGACGGGCAGGTGGACCGCTTCTCTCCCGTCACGATCCGCGGCGAGGTGAACCCGCTGGCGGCCGAAACCTTCCTCGACATGGCAATGACCTTCCGTAACGTGGAGCTTGCCTCCTTCACGCCCTACTCGGGCCGCTTCGCCGGCTATTCCATCCGCCAGGGCAAGCTGTCGGTGGACCTCAGCTACAAGGTCAACGACCGCAAGCTCGACGCCGATCACAAGTTCGTCATCGACCAGCTCGAGCTGGGCGACAAGGTGGAGAGTCCCGACGCCGTGGGCCTGCCGCTCAAGCTGGCCGTGGCGCTGCTCAAGGACCGGAATGGCGTCATCGACCTGGACCTGCCCGTGACCGGCGACCTGGACGATCCCCAGTTCCGCATTGGTCCCATCGTCTGGAAGGTACTGGTGAACCTGCTGACCAAGGCGGTGACGGCGCCCTTTGCATTGCTTGGCAGCCTGTTCGGCGGCGGCGAGGAGCTGAACCTGATCAGCTTCCCGGCCGGCGATGCCGCACTGGACGCGGCCGGCCAGGAGAAGGCCGCGGCGCTGGTCAAGGCACTGACGGAGCGGCCGGGGCTCAGGCTCACCGTGCCGGCAGTTTTCAACCGGGACGTCGACAGTCCGTCACTGCGGCAGGCGGCCTTCGAGCAGAACCTGTCGCCGCGCGCAAGGCGGAGCTGGCGGCGAGGAAGAAGCCGATGGATGACGTGACCTTTGCCACCGTCAGCGGCGATCCGGAGGCCTACCTTCGCCTGCTGAAGGCGGCCTACCGGCAGGCTTTCGGTGCCGACACGGCCGTGCCCGAGCCGCCGGCAGGCACGGACGACCCCCTTGGCCAGGTGAGACTGATCGAGGACGCCCTGCGCGAACGCGTCGAGGTGACCGACGGGGACTTCTTTGCGCTGGCGAAGCTTCGCGCGGAAAACGTGCAGGGGCGCCTGCTCGCCGACACGGGCATCGATCCGGCGCGCGTGTTCCTCACCGCCCCCGCCGAGGGCAAGGCGGGCGAGGCGGGCGTGGTCATGGAGCTGGCGCTCGAGTAGCGCCAGCCCCTGTCAGGCTGGCCGCTTCACGTAGCTGGCACACCAGCCGGCGGCACTGACCCTCTTGCCGGGGAAGAGCGAGCACGGCCCGGCCTGGTCGCCTGCCGCGCCCGAGTACAGGTTGCAGTTGGCGCACGCGCTGCCGGCGACGAAGTTGGGATGCCTGGCCGTATCGACCCGGGCCGCGTCGGCGACGTAGCCCAGCGCTGACGCCACCGGATCCGCTTCGTCCAGCATGGGCAAGGTGGTCGGATCCACGGCAGCAGGTGCTGCCGGTGCTGGCGCTGCGGGGGGAGTTGGCGCCGCGGAGGGTGCCGGCGCGGTACCGCCAGTCGTGTCGGCGGGTTTCCCACCGCAGGCAGCCAGGACGGCCACTGCGGCGAAGGGCATCAGCTGGATGATTTCACGTCTGCTTTTCATGGTGTCTCCCGGCCCCGGGGCCTCGAGGGTGGGTTGGCGAACAGTGGTGCGGACAAGGGCGGATTATAGATGTATCCGGCCGGTCTTTTGCGCCGGGCGTGCTCCCGGGACAGGTCCCACTTGAAGGTGAGGCACGTTGCCGCCCGGATCGGCGCTGACGTCGCGAACTTCACCGGCTACTCCTTCTCCGGCTGCCAGAACAGCGTGATGCTGAAGGTCCGGCCGGCCTCGTAGAAGCCCTCGTCGTAGGCATACAGGCGGTCGGTGAGGTTGGCCCCTTCCACCAGCAGGCGCAGGCTGTCCACCAGCCGCACCTCGACGCCCGCGTCGATCAGGCCGAAGCCCGCGGTGGTCCGCACGCCGTTTGCCTGGCTGTAGCGGCCCGACTCGGCCTTGAAGTCCACGTTCATGACCACCCGTTCGCCCAGTTCCGTGCGGGTGACCAGCCGGAACTTCTGCCGGGGCGTGAACACCGGCCGCACGTCGGGGTTTTCCCGGTTCTCGCGGTCCAGCCAGGTGTAATCGAGCGACACGTCGCCGATGTACGGGAACGCCCTGGCCAGGGCCACCTCGGCGCCCAGGTTGCGCTGGCGGCCCACGTTCCGGTTCTGGGTGCAGGGTGCGGTGGTGCAGGCTGTGGGCTCGACGGTCACGGCCTCGATCGCGTCATCCACCTCGCTGCCGAAGAGGGCCAGCCGCGTGGTGGCATCCAGCACCGTCCCATTCGCCGAGAACTCCAGGTGATCGGCTGTCTCCGCCTTGAGCCCCGGGTTCGGCACTGCCCGCCCCAGGCGGTAGGAGTAGCGGTCCTTGATGGTCGGGAACCGGGTCTTCCTCGCCAGGTTCGCGCCGAGCGACCAGTCAGCAGAGGCCTGCCAGTTGAGTCCTGCCTGTGCATTGCCGGCCGAGTCGTCCTCGAGCGGGAACGGTTCGATCACGCCGCCGCCGACGTTGTTGTCGGCCTGCCGGGCGTCGATGCCGTTCCAGCCGAGGCCGACCACGCCGGTCAGCGCGTCGGTCAGGACGTGCTGGTGCTCGGCGGCGACGGACCAGGTGGCGTCCTCCATGCGCTCCCAGGGCTCGCCGATCTCGTCGGTTTCCCGGTGCACGTCCCGCTTGTAATAGAGGGTGCCCCGCGTGATCGAGCCGTCGCCCGCCGGGCTCCACTCGGCCTCGGCGGTGCCGCCCCAGCTGTAGTCGTCGTACTCGCTGGTGAAGGCGAAGGGCAGGTTCTGGGTCGTGTAGGTGGCGTCGTCGAAGGAGAGCAGGCTGTTCTGGAAGGTGTCGTAGAAGAGGCGGGTGCGGACCCAGACGGTGTCCGACACCGGCACCGCGCCGATCAGGTAGAGGCTGTCCTTGTCGTAGAAGGGCCACTGCCAGAAGCGGGTCTGGATCACGCTGCCGGGGAATGTGCCCGCGTAGGGCGGCGTGTTCTTCTCGCCGTCGAGCCGGGAGTACGCAAGCTGCCAGTCAGCGCCCGAATCTCCGCGCCAGCCGACCTTGAGGCTGCTGGTGGTGTCCTGGGTGGCGGAGTTCTCGCGCCGGCCGCCGTCCTCCGCCGGCCCGAAGGTTCCGCCGGAGGGGAGGCGGAAGAAATCGAC
>CAZTGY010000113.1:0-7988 GCA_964613445.1 uncultured Chromatiaceae bacterium
GAAGGGGGTCGCGGCTGAAGCCGCTCCTACCGTGGAGGCATCGAGCAGCAGCCGGGCGCCGGAGTCCTGCAGGATGAGCGCGCGGCGCGCCGGCGGGTGCGAGGGATCCAGCGGCAGGTAATGGCCGCCCGCGCGCAGCACGCCGAGCACGGCAGCGAGCATGTCGGGCGAGCGTTCCATGCAGATCGCGACAGGGACATCGGGCGTCATGCCGGCGTCGAGGAGCAGCCTGGCGATGTCGCCCGCGCGCGCGTCCAGTTCGGCATAGGTGAGGCGCACCCCCGCGCACTCGACCGCGATGGCGCCCGGCGTCCGGCGCACCTGGGCCGCAAACATCTCACCCAGGTCCGGCACCGGTGACGGCGCCGGCTGCCACGCGCGGAGCTGGCGGTCCAGGTCGGCCGGCGCCTGGACCGGCAGGGTCCCGATGACCGCGCCCGGCTCCGCGACGATGGCCTCGAGCAGGGCCTCGAAGCCCGTCGCCAGGCGCCCGATGGTCGCGCTGGCGAAGAGGTCGGTGCCGTACTCGAGGCCGAGCCACAGCCGGCCTTCGAATTCAGCGACGGACACCGACAGGTCGTAGCGCGTGGTATCGCCCGGCGCGATCTCCGCCGGCGACACGCCGAGGTCGCCGAAGCGCTCCGCTTCCCAGGGCGCGTTCTGCAGCACGAACAGCACCTGGAAGACCGGCGAGTGCGCGAGGTTGCGCGGCGGCTTGAGGGCTTCCACCAGCTTCTCGAAGGGCAGGTCCTGGTGGGCAAAGCCCTCCAGGGCGGTGGCCCGGACCTCGCGCAGCAGCTCGCGGAACGTGCGGGCGCCGTCGACCCGGGTGCGCAGGGCCAGCGTGTTCGCGAAGAAGCCGACGAGCCCTTCGAGCTCCGTGCGCCGGCGGCCGGCGATGGGCGTGCCCACCACGAGGTCCTGCTGGCCGGACCAGCGGGACAGCAGCACGTTGAAGGCCGCGAACGTGAGCATGAAGAGCGTCACGCCCTCGGTGGCCGCCAGCTGCCCGAGGCGCGCCGTGAGCGCCGGCGACAGGCCGTGGCCCAGGCGGCTGCCCCGGTAGCTCTGCAGGCGCGGCCGCGGATGATCAACCGGCAGGTCGAGCAGCACGGGCGCGCCGGCGAGGTGCGCGCGCCAGAAGCCCACCTGCCGCTCGAGCTCCGGCCCCGTCAGCCAGTCCCTCTGCCAGACGGCGAAGTCGGCGTACTGCACCGGCAGCTCCGGCAGCCGCAGCTCCCGGCCGCCGGTGAGCGCGTCGTAGGCGGCGGCCAGGTCCCGGAACAGGATCCCGGACGACCAGGCATCCGACACGCTGTGATGGGCCAGGAGCAGCAGCGCGTGATCGGTGGCGGAGACCTCCACCAGGAAGGCCCGCAGCAGCGGCCCCTCCCGCAGGTCGAAGGCCTGCCCGGCCAGCCGGCCGAGCAGCTGGCGGAGCTGCTCGTCGTCAGCCGGCGGCAGCAATGGCACGCGCTCCAGCGGCACGTGCAGGCTGCTCGCGACGAACTGGACGATCTCGCCCCCGCGCATGCCGAAGGTGGTGCGCAGCGCCTCGTGGCGGGCGACGACGACGCCGAGCGCCCTGTCGAGCAGCGGCACGTCGAGCGGGCCGGAAAGCCGCACCGGCAGGCGTACGTTCCAGGCGGCACCGGTGCCCTCCAGCTGCTCGAGGAACCAGAGCCGCTGCTGGGCGAAGGACGCGGGAAAGACGTAGCGCTCGAGTGGCGGCTCGTCCGTCGGTTCGGGCCGCGCGTTCACCGCGCGCTCCCCGGGTCCGGACGGCGCGGCAGGCGGGGGATGGCCGCCACGGCCGGGGCGGCCGCTGCCAGCCGCTCATCCACGCACCGCGCGAGCTGGCTTATCGTGGGGGCCTCGAAGACGCTGATGAGCGGCAGCTCGACGCCCAGCCGGTCCGCGATGGCGGCGACGAGCCGCATGGCGAGCAGGGAGTGCCCGCCGACGGCGAAGAAGTCGTCGTCGGGGCCGAAGTCACCGCGGCCGAGGAGCGCCGCCCACAGGCCGAGCAGCGCCGACCCGGTGGCGGTGAGCTCCCCGCTGCCCTCGCCCGCCGGAACGGGCCACGCGGGTGCCACGACCTGCGCCCCGCGGGGCGGCTGCGGGACCGCCACCAGCAGCTCCGCCAGCGTCCGGTCCGGCGTGACGCCGGCCTGCCGGAGCAGGTCCGTGAAGTGGTCCAGCAGCGCGTGCATGGCTGGCGCGCGGTACAGGCCCGTGCGCCAGGCGAGCGCCAGGCGCAGCTCGCCGCCCTCCTCGGCCGCGTGCAGGTTCAGGTCGAACTTCACCGCTTCGCTGGCCACGGTTTCCACGCTCACGGCCAGCCCGTCCAGTTCGACCGCCTGCCGGGGCTGGCTGTGCAGCGCGAACAGCACCTGCACGAGCGGGCTGTGCGCCAGCGACCGGACGGGCTTCAGCTCCAGGACGAGCCTCTCGAAGGGCACGTCGGCGTGGTCGAAGGCCTGCAGGCTCGTGTGGCGCACGCGCCGCAGCAGGTCCCGGAACGTGGGGTCGCCACCCAGGTCTGTGCGCAGCACCAGGGTGTTGACGAAGAAGCCGACGAGATCCTCCAGCGCCCGGTGGGAGCGGCCGGCGACCGGCGTGCCGACGACGATGTCCGGCGTGCCGGCGAGGCGCGCGAGCAGCGCCTTGAAGGCGGCCAGCAGCACCATGAAGAGCGTGCAGCCCTCCGCCGCGGCCAGCTCCCGGAGCGACTGCAGGGTCGCGGCGGGCACGGTGCGCCCGGCCCACTCGCCGGCGGCGCCGGCCGGCCCGGTCGGCTTGCGGTCAGTCGCGCCCGGCAGCTCAAGCAGCGCCGGGGCCCCGGCGAGCGCTTCACGCCAGTAGGTCATCTGCTGCGCGACGCGGCCGTCTGCCAGGGCATCCTGCTGCCACAGCGCGTAGTCCGCGTACTGCAACGGCAAGGCGGGCAGCGTGGCGCGGTCGCCCCGTCGCGCGGCGTTGTAGGCCGCAGACAGTTCACGGGCCAGCACACCGAAGGACCAGCCGTCGGCGACGAGGTGGTGAATGACGATCAGCAGCCGGTGGTCCTCCGGGCCGGCGTCGAGCAGCGTGACCCGGACCAGCGGCCCCGTTGCCAGGTCGACGGGCCGGGCGGCGAGCTCCGCGGGATCGCCGGCCGCCAGCACCTCGACCGGGACCGGCAGCGACCGGGCGATGAACTGGCCCGGCACGCCGGCGCGCCCGGCGAAGACGGTGCGCAGGACTTCGTGCCGGGCCACGACCGCGTCCACTGCAGCCTGGAGCGCGCGGAGATCCAGCGGGCCCCGGAGACGGAGCAGCCAGTGCAGGTGATAGGCACTGGTACCGGGCTGGAGCTGCTCGAGGAACCACAGGCGCTGCTGCATCGGGGACAGCGGCACGGGTTCGCCGGGGACGCGGGCGCGTGGCGCCGGGCCTGACGAGGGCGACTTCTGCGCAGGACGCCCGAGCGCCGCCGCCAGGGCGCGCGGGGTCGGCGCCTCGAAGATCATCCGCAGCGGGATCTCCGCCCGGAGCTCCTCGCGGAGCCGGGCCACGAGCCGGGTGGCCAGCAGCGAGTGGCCGCCCGAGCGGAAGAAGTCCGTGTCCGGGCCGACGCTGCCGGTGGCGAGCACCGCGCCGAAGAGCCTGCAGAGGGTCGCCTCGAGCGCCGTCGTAGGAGCGGCTTCAGCCGCGACCCCGCTCCCGCGAGAATCGCGTCTGCGCGTCTCGAGCGGGACAGGGGTCGCGCCTGAAGGCGCTCCTGCGAGGGCGAGTGCGGCGCGGTCGACCTTGCCATTCGGGGTGAGTGGCAGGGACGGCAGCGCGATGAAGTGCGATGGCACGAGGTGCCCGGGCAGGACCTGGCGCAGGCGCTGGTGCCAGTCATCCACTGGCGGGGCCCCTGCCCCGATCACGACCCACGCGACGAGGCGCGGCTCGCCGCTGACCGGTGCCTGCAGGCCGACCGCGACGGACGCGATGCCGGGCAGCGCCGCGACGGCTGCCTCAACCTCGGCGGGCTCGATGCGAAAGCCCCGCAGCTTGAACTGGGCGTCGCTGCGGCCGAGCAGCTCCAGCTGTCCCTGGCGATTCCAGCGGGCGCGGTCGCCGGTGCGGTAGAGCCGCGCGCCTGCGATGCCGGAGTGCGGATCGGGCTGGAACTTCCGTGCCGTGAGGTCCGCATCGTTCCAGTAGCCCGCCGCCACGCCGGCACCACCGATGCAGATCTCGCCGGGCACGCCGCGCGGCACGGGCTCCCCCCGCGCGTCGAGCACGTAGGCGGCGACGCCGGGGAACGGCGTGCCGATCGGCACGGGCCCCTCCACGTTCGCGACGCCCGCCTCGAACCAGGTGCTGTCGATGGTCGCCTCGGCGACGCCGTAGGAATTGATGAGCCGCGTTCCGGCCGGCGCCACGGACCGGAGGTCCGCGAGTTCGCTCCCGTGCCAGGTGTCCGAACCGACGATCAGCAGGCGCAGCTCCGGCAACCGCTCGCCACGGTGGCGGCAGTGACCCAGCAGCAGCCGCACGACGGCCGGCACGAATTCCGCCACGCGAATGCGGGCCCCGCGCAGGAGCGCGAGCAGGGCCGGGGGATCCAGCAGCACGTCCCGGGGGCACAGCACGAGGCGCCCGCCAGTGCCGAGCGCCCGCACCCAGTCCCCGGTGAAGACGTCGAACGCGGCGCTCGCCATCTGCAGGTGCGCCTCGCCGGCCTGCAGGTCGTAGGCGGACCGCCACGCCGCGAGCGCGGCGGCCAGGTTGGCGTGGGTGACTACCACGCCCTTGGGGCTGCCGGTGGATCCCGAGGTGTAGAGCAGATAGGCGGGATCGGCGGGCTGCACCGGCACCGCCGGATCGACCGGAGCCTGCGCCGCGATGGCGGCCGCGTCGGCGTCCAGGTCGACGCGTTGCCCCGTCGTCGGCAGCGCCGCGCGCGTGGCCGGGTTCACCACCAGCCCCGCCAGGTCCGCATCGGCCGCCATCCCGGCCAGCCGCTCCGCCGGGTAGGCCGGATCGAGCGGGACGTAGGCGGCGCCGGCCTTCAGCACCGCGAGCACCGCCACCAGGTAGTCCGGCGTGCGGGGCAGGCAGATGCCGACGCGCGCTCCTGAACCGAGGCCACGTTGCCGGAGGTACCGGGCGAGGCGGCTGGCCCGCGCCTCGAGCTGCCCATAGGTCAGCATGTCGCCGTCGAGCTCGACCGCGACGGCCCCGGCCGAGCACCGGGCGACCGCGGCGACGGCGTGGTGCACCGGCTCGGCCGGCGCGGTGGTCGCGGGAGCCTGGCCCAGGGCAAGGAGGCGCCGGCGCGCCGTCGCGTCCGCGAGCGGCAGGCGCGAGATCGGGCAGGACGGATCGCGCACCGCGCCCTGCAGGAGGCACAGGCAGGCGTCGGCCAGCTGTTCGATCGTCGCCGCGTCGAAGAGCTCCGTCGCGTACTCGAAGGTCAGCGCGAGCCCGTCGCTGCCGGCGGCCGCCGTCAGCGTCAGGTCGAAGCTGGACACGCCCTGGTCGACCAGCCGGTCGATGCGCAGCTCCAGCTCGCCCACCCGGCGGCTCCGCTCCGGCAGCCGGACCAGGTTGAACATGACCTGGAACACGGGGCTCCGGGCCAGCGAGCGCTCGGGCGCCAGCACCTCCACCAGCTGCTCGAAGGGCACCGCCTGGTGCGCCTGCGCGTCGAGCGTCGCGTCGCGGACGCGGGCGAGCAGCGTGCCGAAGGCGGGATCGCCCGCGAGGTTGGTGCGCATCACCAGCGTGTTGATGAAGAGCCCGACCACCTGCTCCACGTCGGCGTCGTGCCGTCCCTCCACCGGCGTGCCCACCAGCACGTCGACGGCACCCGAGTACCGGTGGAGCAGCGCCTTGAACGCCGCGAGCAGCACCATGTACAGCGTGCAGCCCTGCTCCCTGGCGAGCCGGTCCACCGCCGCTGCCAGCGCCGGCGGCACGGCGCGCTGCACCCAGGCGCCCGCGAACCGCTGCTCCGCCGGGCGGGGCCGGTCGGTGGGCAGCTCGAGCGCGGGCGGCGCGCCCGCGAGTCGCTCGCGCCACCAGTCGAGCGCGGCGCGCTGCCGGGGCTCCGCGGCCTGCTCCCGCTGGCGATGCGCAAACTCTCCATAGGTGACCGCCGGCGCGGCGGCAGGACCGCCGTCGAGGAGCGCCGCGAGATCGTCGAACAGCACGTGATTCGACGTGGCGTCGGTGACGATGTGCTGGGCCGCGAGCAGCAGGTGGTGATCGCGCTCGCTGACCTTCAGCAGTGACGCGCGGAACAGCGGACCGCGCTCCAGGTCGAAGGGCTCCCGCGCCAGGCTCGAGAGGCGGCGGGCCAGTTCGAAGCCGGGGTCCGCGACGGTGCTGAGGTCGTCCACGGCCAGTGGCACCGGCGCGGGAGGATCGAGCACCGGCACCGGGCGGCCGTCCACCGCCGGGAACCGGGTGCGCAGCGCCGGGTGGCGCGCCACCAGCCCATCGAGCGCGGCGCGGAGCGCCGGGACGTGGAGCGTACCGGTGCAGTGGATCGTCCAGGCCACGTTGTAGGCCGGGCTGCCCGGGTCGAGCTGCTCCAGGAACCAGAGCCGCTCCTGGCCGAAGGACAGCACGGGGCGGAGCGTGCCCGCATCCGGCGCCCGCGCCTCCCGCCCGTCCGCAGGCCGCGCCTCGATCGCCGCCGCCAGCGCGGCGACCGTGGGCGCCGCGAAGAGCGCGCGCAGCTCCAGCTGCACGCCGAATGCCGAACGGATGCGGGTCAGCAGCCGGGCCGCCAGCAGCGAGTGTCCGCCCCGGTGGAAGAAGTTGTCGTGCACGCCCACGTCGGCAACACCGAGCAGCGCGCGCCACAGCGACGCCAGCTCCCGCTCGGTGGCGGTGCGCGGCGCCACGACGTCGCTGGCCCCGGGCCCGGGCGGCGGCGCCAGGGCGGCGGCGAGGCCGGCCCGGCGGTCCACCTTGCCCGTCGGGGTGAGCGGCAGCGCCGGCAGCTCGCACCACGCCGTCGGCACCATCCAGGCGGGCAGGATCTCCTGAAGGTGGGCGCGCAGGACGTCAGGGAGCGACTGACCCCCGGCTGGCGTCCAGCCCGGCGACGGGACCACGCCGGCCGCCAGCACGGCGTTGCCGTCCTCGCCCGCGAGGCCGGCCACCGCGGCGGCCACGGCGGGGTGCCGGGCGAGCGCCTGCTCGATCTCCGCCGGTTCGATGCGCTGGCCCCGCAGCTTGAACTGGGCATCGAGCCGGCCCAGGCACTCCACGTTGCCGTCCGGCAGGAAGCGGGCCCGGTCGCCCGTCCGGTAGACGCGCTCGGCCGACACCTCCGGCAGCACGAGCGTGCCGAATTTCTCCGCGGTCAGGTCCGGCCGCCGCCAGTAGCCGGGACCGACGCCGGGACCCGCGACCTGCAGCTCGCCGGGTATGCCGGGGGGCAGGACTTCTCCCGCCCGGTCCACCACGTACACGCGCGTGTTGGCGATGGGCCTGCCGACCGGCACGCGCGCCGCGCCGGCGGCCAACCGGCGCGTGTCGAAGGCCGTGGCGTCCCAGATCTCGGAGGTTCCATAGGTGTTCAGCACGATCGTGCCGGGGAGCAGGCGGCGGCAGTCGGCCAGGAGGCCGGGCGAGAGCGGCTCTCCGCTGGTGACGCACCAGCGAAGCGCGGGCAGCGACGTGCCCGTGGCCGCCAGCTGCTCGAGGATGGCGCGCAGGAGCGACGGCACGAGCACCAGCTGCGTGACGCCGGTCGCGGCCAGGAAGCCCGGCAGCCGGAGCGGATCGGTGGCGACGTCGTCCGGCACCACCTGCAGCGGCACGCCGTGGCCCAGCGCCCCGAAGATCTCCCACCAGGCGTCGATGAAGTTGAGGCTGGTGCGGAGCGCGAAGACCTCGTCGCCGCCGAAACCGAAGGCCTGCCACATCCAGTGACACCGGTTGACCGCGCACCGGTGCGTGGTCCGCGCGCCCTTGGGCTGCCCCGTCGAGCCGGA
>CAZTGY010000114.1:0-2910 GCA_964613445.1 uncultured Chromatiaceae bacterium
CGACCTGCGCTTCCCGGAGCTGTTCCGCTGGATGGCAGGGGAGGGCATGGACGTGCTCGCCGTGCCTGCCGCCTTCACATACCGCACCGGTGCGGCCCACTGGGAGCCGCTGCTGCGCGCCCGCGCCATCGAGAACCTCACCTACATCGCTGCGGCGGCCCAGACGGGTACGCACCCCGGCGGCCGCCAGACCTACGGCCACACCATGCTGGTGGATCCGTGGGGTGCCGTGCTGGTGGATGCCGGTGGCCGTACCGGGGTCATCACCACGACGATCGATACCCAGCGACTGAAGAAGCTCCGCCTGCAGTTCCCGGTGCTCGAGCATCGGCGCTTCAAGGCTCCCGGCTGACACCGTTGGTTCCGCGCAGAACAGACTCCCGACAGGATTCCTGATGAACCCAGCAGTCACTCCCGACTCCTCCCTGGCACGTGTCCGCAGCCATGTGCTGGACGCCGCCGGCATCGCCGACCGCGACCTCGAGCGGGCGCTGGGCACGCTGATGCGCGGCTCCGTGGACAATGCCGACCTGTACTTCGAGGTGTCGCGCCAGGAGTCCTGGACGCTGGAGGATGGCATCGTGAAGGAGGGCGCCCACAGCATCGAGCAGGGCGTCGGCGTCCGGGCCATGTCGGGCGAGAAGACGGGCTTCGCCTATTCGGACGAGGTGATGGTCCCCGCGCTCCTGCAGGCCTCGGCCGCCGCGAGCGCCATCGTCCGCCAGGGGCAGCAGGGCCGGGTGCAGGCCTGGCAGCCGCGTTCCGGTCACATGCTCTACGCGCCCATCGACCCGCTGCCGACCCTCAAGGACGACGACAAGGTGGCGCTGCTCCAGCGTGTCGACAGCGAGGTTCGCGCGCTGGATTCGCGGGTGAAGCAGGTGGTGGCGAGCCTCGCCGCGGCCCACGATGTCGTCCTGGTCTGTGCCAGCGACGGCACCATGGTGGCCGATGTCCGGCCCCTCGTGCGCTTCAACATCTCGGTGATCGTCGAGGACGGCGACAAGCGCGAACAAGGTTACGCTGGCGGCGGCGGCCGCTTCGGTTATGACTACTTCACGCCGGAGCGCGTGCTGGATTTCGGCAGGGAAGCGGTGCGCCAGGCCATCGTCAACCTGGACGCGGTGCCGGCGCCCTCGGGCGAGATGATCGTGGTGCTCGGGCCGGGCTGGCCCGGCGTGCTGTTGCACGAGGCGATCGGCCACGGCCTCGAGGGCGACTTCAACCGCAAGGGCACGTCGGCGTTCACGGGCCGGATTGGCGAGCGCGTGGCGTCGGACCTCTGCACAGTCGTGGACGACGGCACGCTTCCCGGCCGTCGCGGCTCGCTGAACGTGGACGACGAGGGTGTGCCGACCCGCAACACGGTGCTCATCGAGAAAGGCATCCTCCGCGGCTACCTGCAGGACAAGATGAACGCTCGCCTGATGGGCGTGGAGTCCACCGGCAACGGCCGGCGCCAGTCCTTTGCCCACACGCCGATGCCCCGCATGACCAACACCTACATGCTGGCGGGCCCCCATCACCCGGACGAGATCATCGCTTCGGTGAAGAAGGGGGTTTACGCCCGCAACTTCGGCGGCGGGCAGGTAGACATCACCTCCGGCAAGTTCGTCTTCTCGGCCACCGAGGCCTACCGTATCGACAACGGGAAGCTCGGCGCGCCGATCCGGGACGCGACGCTGGTGGGCGACGGGCCCACCGTCCTGAACCGGGTCACGATGGTCGGCAACGACCTGGCGCTCGATACCGGCATCGGCGTCTGCGGCAAGGAGGGCCAGTCGGTGCCGGTGGGTGTCGGCCAGCCCACGCTCCGGATCGACGGTCTCACCGTTGGCGGCACGGCCGGCGCCATGGAAGGTGGCGAATGACCGCGCGCACGAGCCTGAGCCTGCAGACAGGCCTTGGCACCCTGCAGGAGAAGGTTGCCGATGTCCTGAAGCTGGCGAAGCAGCTGGGCGCTACCCAGGCGGACGCCCATGCCAACTTCGGCACCGGCTTCTCGGTGAACGTGCGCATGCGGGAGGTGGAGACCCTCCGCCACCAGCGCGACCAGGGCCTTAGCGTCACGGTCTGGCTGGGGCACCGCAAGGGCAGCGCGAGCACCTCGGACCTGCGGCCCGAGGCCCTCGAGGAGTCCGTACGGAAGGCCTGCGCGCTCGCCAAGTACGGCGCCGAGGATCCTGCTTCGGGACTCGCTGACGCGGACCGGCTGGCGAATAGCATCCCTGACCTCAGCCTGTACCACCCGTGGGCCATCGAGCCCGCGGCGGCCATCGAACTGGCCACGACCTGCGAAGCGGCCGCCCTGGACCATGATCCGCGGGTGACCAACTCGGAAGGGGCGTCGGTCAGCACCAGCGAGGGCCTGCGGGTGTACGGCAACAGCCACGGGTTCCTCGGCGGCTACCAGGAGTCGGATCACAGCATCTCCTGCTCCGTCGTGGCCTCCCAGGACGGTGCCATGGAGACCGACTACGAATACGCAGTGGCCCGGGACGCCGGCGACCTGCCCTCACCAGTCGAGGTCGGTGCCGAGGCCGGCCGGCGAACCGTGGCACGGCTGGGTGGCACCAAGCTGGAGACCCGCACGGCACCGGTGCTCTTTCCGGCCCGGGTCGCCCGCGGGCTGATCGGCCACCTGCTCGGCGCCATCAGCGGCGGCGCCCTGTACCGGAAGTCCTCGTTCCTCGTGGATGCGCTGGGCAAGCCGGTGTTCGCCAGCCGGGTCACCATCGACGAGAAGCCGCACCTGCCGAAGGGGCTGAACAGTGCGGCGTTCGACAACGAGGGCGTGGCGACCACGTCGCGCCGGCTGGTGGATGCGGGCGTGCTCGGCGGCTACCTGCTCGGCAGCTACTACGCGCGGAAGCTCGGCCTGCAGACCACCGGCAATGCGGGTGGCGCCCA
>CAZTGY010000114.1:2920-7574 GCA_964613445.1 uncultured Chromatiaceae bacterium
CGGGCCAGAGCTTTGGGGAACTCGTGGCAATGATGGGCACGGGCCTCATCGTCGCCGACCTCATGGGTAGCGGCGTGAACCCCGTGACCGGCGACTACTCCCGGGGCGCCAGCGGCTTCTGGGTGGAGAACGGGAAGATCCAGCACCCCGTCACCGAGATCACCATTGCCGGCAACCTGAAGGACATGTACCAGCACATCCTCGGCATCGGCACCGACGTGGACCGGCGTGGCGGGGTGCTGACGGGCTCGATACTCGTCGAGGAGATGACGGTCGCGGGGAGCTAGCGTGCTTTTTCGATACACGCCGCATCGGGAGGCATAAGCGGAAGCTGTCTGCCGCGTTAGATGTTCGGCCTACGAATTGCTGGAACTTGGTCCGGACCGCACCGGGACAAAGCCAATCTTCAGCTCCCGCCCGATGGCACGAGCTGCCTTGATCAGGGTATCCAGCTGAACCGCAGCGTTTGCAGGATCGAGCACCCGGTCAAGCTGCGAACGGCTGGTGCCCATCCGTTTCGCCATCATGGGCTTTGAGAGCCCCTCTCGGGTCATTCCCTCTTTCAGGAACTCGTCGAAACTCGAGCCGCGATGCTTGTTAGCACCTGGCATCATTCCACTCCTTCCAGCGCCGCTCAGCGAGCCTGATGTCCGCCGCGGGCGTCTTGCGTGTTTTCTTGACGGGGCTTGCCGAGTGGCCACTTGTACTGGACGTAGGCGATGTCGCTGCCTATCACCTGCCTCTCGCCCCTGGGCAGTGACCGCAGCCAGTCCCGCCTGGTGGCGCTGGCGGGACAGTCGCGTATCTGTGGCGTTCGTGGAATTAGTCCCGGGTGACACTCATGCCTGTCGCGGGTGCGCGAGCATCGCGGCCACAAACAGCAGCCACGAGAGGCCCTCGTCCCGCAGCTCGGTCAATTGCAGGGGAGAGACCCCGTCCACAGCGATGCCGAAGAGCCGCACCGCCACGACGCAGCCGTTCAGAACGACGACTACTTCCAGGCAACGGCGCAGCTGGTCCGGCCGTGCCAGGCCCCAGGCCGCGTACAGCATCATGCCCAGGAACAGGGCTCCCGGCCCGGCGCGCAGGAAGTTGATGGATTCGGGAACGCCCGAGGCGCTGATGCCGAAGCGGGCGATGTGGTCGAGGGGCTCAAGCACGTAGAGCGAAGTGAGGAAGGCGAAAATCAGTAGCGCGTAGACCGTGACTATCCGCGCGAACCAGAGCCGGGCATTCAGCATGGCCTGCCTGCGAACACGAAGCCCCGGAATCGACCGGGTCTACTTCGCCCTGGCCGGCGCAGGTTCGACGCTCAAAGCGACGGCTTCCGTGTAGGTAACCTCCACCTGGTCGCCCACCTTGACGACCTTGAACTGTTCGGGGTTCCGGACGTCGAGCGTCACGACGTTGCCCTGGGGTCCCTTGAGCGAGATGGTTTTGGCTGCGGGGTCGACGGCTGTCACGTCGGCGATCGCCGTTACCGTGCGGGCACCGGCCACCGCAGGCCGTTCACCAGGTTTTGCGCGCCCGAGCTCTTCGCTCATCGTCGGCTCGCCCGGCGCGACCCTGGTCTTCTTCAGTTCGAGCGTCAGGGCTGCCGCGTAGCGCGCCACGACGGAGTCGCCAACCCTGATCTGGTCGAAGTTCCGGACTTCGTCGCCCGCCACGATCTCGACGACGTTGCCCCGTTCGCCCTTGAGCGTCAGTGTGCGGGTGGACTTGTTGATGCTGATCACCTGGGCGGACAGTTCCAGCGTGCTCATGGCCGCAACCTTGCCTGGCTTGCTGGCGATGACGGTGCCCGTGCCTCCGGCGGGTTGCTGGGCGGCGGCGCTACCGGCCAGCGCGGTCCCGGCAACAATGGCGGTGATCAGGGCGCGCTTCACGTTCAATTTTGCGTTCATCATGGGTTCCTTTTCAGGCCTTCTTCACAAACTCCGACTTCAGCTGCATGGCACCGATGCCGTCGATCCGGCAGTCGATGTCGTGGTCGCCATCGACCAGGCGGATGCCCTTCACCTTGGTTCCTACCTTCACCACCGACGAGGTGCCCCTGATTTTCAGGTCCTTGATCACGGTGACCGAATCGCCGTCCCGGAGCACGTTGCCGTGGGCATCGCGGACGACCCGCTCGGGCTCCGGGCTCTCCGCGCTGGCCGTCCGGGGCCACTCGTGGGCGCACTCCGGGCAGACGAACAGCTCACCGTCCTCGTAGGTGTACTGTGACCCGCATTTCGGGCATGACGGCAACTGGCTCATGGGTGTTCCACTTCAGGGCGTCCAGTCTACCCCGTGATCGGCCAGGTAGTCGTCCACGGCGGCGCCCACGGTGGGGTGGAACACGTCGGGGCCGAAGTGCTCCAGGAGCTCGAAGCGCTTCAGCTTGTCCTTGACCGGATCCTTCATTTCGGCGAAGTGCAGCTCTATCTGCGACTCCCGGAGCGTCCGCTCGAGTTCGGCGAGAACATCCGCCGAGCTGACGTCGATGCTGGTTACCGGCTCTGCGGCCACGATGATCCGCTTGACGGGTGCGGGAGAGGCCGTGACGGACTCCAGAACCCGCTGCTGGAATTGCTCTGCATTGGCGAAGAACAGGGGCGCATCCCAGCGGAACAGGACCAGCCCGGGAATCAGCCGGGCGCCCGGGTAGCGCTTGATGTCGTGATAGCCACGGATGCCGTCCACGCGCCCGAGCACGGCAAAGTGCGGCCGCCAGCCGTCCCACAGGAACTCGATGACGGCCGCGATGACCGCCAGCCCGATGCCGGGAATTGCACCGAGCACGGCGACGCCGGCGAAACAGCCGATGGACAGCCAGAATTCCCAGCGCTGGATGCGGAAGATTCGGCGCAGGTCGGCGATCTCGAACAAGCCGATGGCCGACGCGATCACGACGGCCGCCAGCGCGCTGGTCGGCAGGTTGCGCAGCAGGTCCGGCGCAACCACCAGCAGCAGGGCGACCGTGGCGGCGCCAACGACGCCAGTGACCTGGGTCCTGGCCCCGGCGGCCTCTGCGACAGGCGTGCGCGAGGAACTGCTGCTGACCGGAAAGCCCTGGAAGAGCCCGGTGGCCAGGTTTGCGGCGCCAAGGCCAACCATCTCCTGGTTGGGATCCACGGGGGTTCGCGTCCTGGCGGCATACGTCCGCGACAGGACACTGGTGTCGGCGAATGACACCAGCGCCACGGCACAGCCGCCTACCAGCACGGTGCCCAGGTCGGCGAGGCCGATCCAGGGCAGGTGGAAGGCCGGCAGGCCCTGCGGCAGTTCCCCCAGCACCTTGACGCCGGCGCTCGTGCCGAGATCGAAAAGGCCCACGGCGACCGTGGCCGCCACCACGGCGATCAGCAGCCCCGGGATGCGCTGCCACGGCTTGAGCAGCTGGATGACCGCCAGTGTGGCTGCGCCGATGGTGAACGTGGTCCAGTTGACGCCGCCGTCCAGGACAGACCGGCCAATCTGCCAGAGATCGCGCAGCGGCCCGACGCTGTCGATGGACGCCCCAAGGAGCTTGGGCAACTGGTTGATGATCACCACGAACGCTATGCCGTTCATGTAGCCGTAGCGAATGGGCTTGGATAGCAGTTCGGTGATGAAGCCGAGGCGCAGGACCCCGGCCAGGATGCACGCCAGTCCCGACACGATCGCCATCATCCCCGCAATTGCGACGGCGCGCGCCGGATCGCCGCCCGACAGGGGCAGCACCACGGCAAGGATCAGTGCCGCCAGGGAGGAGTCGGGGCCGAGCACGAGAATGCGGCTGGGGCCGAACAGGGCGTAGGCCAGCAGTGGCACGATGGTCGCGTACAGGCCATGGATGCCGGGAACCCCCGAGGCCACGGCGTAGGCGATGCCGACTGGCACCAGCATCGTGGTCAGAACCAGGCCAGCCACGATGTCGTGCGGCAGCCAGGCGATCTCATAGCGGCGCGCAGTCTGCAGTCCCGGCAGCCAGCATCGCCAACCGGGGGCGCCGCTTTCCGGGACGCGCGGGAGGTGGTCCGGCATGGGCTATTCGAGCATCCGCGCTGCCGTCACGGGGGCGTAGTCGAACTTCTTCGTCGCCGGGTTCCACACGACGGGCCGGTCGCAGAAGTTCTCGCTCGCGAAGTCCTTCGCGGGCGGCTTCCCGCACTGCCCGGCGGACACCGTGAGCCAGAGCCGGGCGGCAGTGCCGGTACCCTCGATCGTCACGCCATAAACCGAATCGACGAAGGCGTTCGTTGCACCGCCCTTGCCGTCGCCGACGTAGACGCCGACCCACTTTTCCCGGTCGCCATAGATGCTGGCGGCGCCATCGCAGTTGACGGAGCCGGTGTCGATCACGAAGTCCTCCCTGCCGTCGCCATTCAGGTCGGCGCGCTTCACGGCGTCGCCGGTCCGGGGCATGCCGCCCACCTCCGTGCACTGGTCGGCGATGGCCTTGAGGTCCGCCGCGACGGTGGCAGGCAGCTTCCGAGCCGGTTTCGGTGCATCAGCGGCGCCGGCGATGCCGGTTCCAGCCAGGCAGGTGACGATGGCAATGAGGACGGCATTCCAGGGCCTGTTGCGCATGGGAACCTCCTGTCTGTTGGGGTCGCCCGACGCTACGCCCGGATGGCCGCCGGGTCAAAGGATGAATGCCAAGGTGGGTTTCCCGGGCATGTCCGGCACC
>CAZTGY010000114.1:7584-7978 GCA_964613445.1 uncultured Chromatiaceae bacterium
GGGTCAAAGGCTGTCGTGGCCGGGCCATCGACATGGGCATGCCGAAGGCGAGAAAGGACGAGGTGGCTGCGCTATCCTGTATCCCGGCGGTTGGCCCTCGCAGGACGAACAGGTCCGCATGCATCCCGACCACAAAGTACTGCTTGCAGCCATCTCCGCCTGGTCCTGGCTGCTCCTTCTGCCCACCCTGGCGGGCTGCGCTGGCGGGAAGCAGTACAGCATCCCCTTCATGCCACCGCCGGCCTTCCTCGAGGCGGCGGAGGTGCCGCCCTTCTCGGACCCGGGACCGGTGGCCGAGCCCCCGGACCCGCGAGTGCTCTATGCGACCCTGCGAGAACCCGCGGCCGAGGGTTCTGCCGACCGTTTCTACGGCACCGAACGGGCTGCGTCACTG
>CAZTGY010000115.1:0-7966 GCA_964613445.1 uncultured Chromatiaceae bacterium
GGTCGATCACGCCGTCGCCGTCCGTGTCAGCCGGCGGCGGCGGCGGCGGGGGCGGCGGCGGGGCGGCAGCGACGACGGGCGCCGCGGCGGCGACGGGCACGGCCTTCGAGCCCAGGGCCACGCTGAAGCCCACGTTGACGAGGATGTCCGTCAGGTTGTCCGACGCGTCCTGGCCACGAGCCAGCGCTTCGGTGCGCAACGACAGGCGGCTGCCCCACAGCTTGGTCAGCACGCCGAGGCCCAGCTGGCCCTGCAGGTCGTCGCCGTCCTCGCTGCCGATATCCGTATTGACGACACCCAGGCCGGCGAGGATGTACGGCGAGAACCGGCCATCCCGGTTGTACATGTTCAGCAGGTTGAGGTTGAGGGCCGTCTGGTCCTGGTCGGGATAGGCGATGGAGCCGCCATCCCCGTCATCGAACGTGCCGTCGCCGTCCATGTTGAGTTTCTGGAAATCGAACTCCACGTTGAAATGCTCGCTGAGGGCATAGCCGAAGCCCAGGGCTCCGCCGACCAGATCATCGTCAACGTGCCGGTCGCTGTCCGCGAAGATGTAGGTGCCGAGGCCCTTGAGGTAGGCCTGACCGACCTCCTCGGCTGCCTGTGCCACTGCATTGCCCAGCAGCAGCGAGGCCCCGAGAGCGGTGGTCGTGATCGCCTTTCTTCCTAGCATTTAGGTATCCCCTGGATGGTGGTGCTTGAACCTGGATGGTGGTGCCTGCAAAGGCCCCTGGCGGGCCAGCCCGCCCCGCGTTGTGTAATAACTTAACCCACGCCGCACGGCTTGGCTACGGCCACCACCGGCGTGGTCCCCCCGCAACAGCCCGTTCCGGACGCCCGCCGGCACCGGTCGGCGGCCGCCGCCGGCACGGGGGAAGCGTGAACGGCTTCAACGCCCGGGCCGGGCGCCTTGCCTATCCTCGTGGCATTCCTGGTCCGGACGCGCCCGCCATGCCGCTGTCACCGTCTTGCAGAGCCCCCGGCGGTCAACGGGGCTTCACCCTCGGCGAGGTGCTCACGACCCTCGGGGTCCTCGGCGTGGCGTTGTCGCTGGTGGTGCCCAGCTTCTCCAGCGTCACCCGGAGCAACCTCCGGGCCACCGGCATCAACGAGCTCGTGGCCACCCTGCACGTCGCCCGGAGCGAGGCCATCACCCGCAATGCACCGGTCGTCATCTGCCCCAGTGCCGACGGGCTGACCTGTGCCCGGGTGGCCTGGGAAGCGGGCTGGATCCGGTTCGTGGACCGCAACGGGGACTACCGGGCCGATCCGGACGAAACCGTCCTCGGCGCCGCACCACCGGTTGCCGGCCTCCGGATCCACAGCGAGGCCTTCGACCAGGCCTTCGGCTACACCGCGTCGGGCCGCGTGTCGCTGCCGGACGGCGCCCAGGGCGGCGGCGATTTCACGTTCTGCGCCGGGGCCAGCCCGGCCGACGCGCAGGTGGTGCAGGTCTCCCCCCTGGGCCAGCCCGCGCTGGCCGACCGGCTGGTCGACGGCCAGGAGCCCGACTGCTCCCTGGGCTAGTGGCCCCGGCCACGGGGAAGACCCGGGCACCTTCGTTGCCCTGAAGCAACAAGCCGCGATTTTCTTGGGCCGCTGCTTTGCGCGGCGCGCAACAGTGCTGTTAAGCTCAAAGGCGTGCGGGTCGGCGGTCGGGTTATCCGCCGGCTGAAATCGTTCTTAATAGAGGGGGTCATCATGTCGAACCCATTACGGGTTACCGCCCGCCGTGGCGGATTGCTCGCGATCGCCGTCGCGGGGCTGGTCAGCAGCACAGGTTACGCCGCCGAGGAAGAGATCATCGTCACCGGATCGCGCATCGCCGACCGGGACTACGATGCCGTTAGCCCGATTGCCACGGTGTCGTCGGACGTCATCCAGGCCACGGGCCGCACCAACATCGAGCAGGTGTTGAATACCCTCCCGCAGGTCGTGCCCGGCCTTTCCGCCACCTCCAACAACCCGGCGGACGGCACCGCGACGGTGGACCTCCGGGGCCTGGGCCCGTCACGGACCCTGGTGCTGATCAACGGCAGGCGCGTGAATCCGTCCACCAACGAAGGCATCGTCGACCTCAACAACATCCCCACCCGCCTCGTGGAGCGGGTGGAAGTCGTCACCGGCGGCGCGTCGGCGGTGTACGGCTCGGACGCACTCGCCGGCGTGGTGAACTTCATCCTCAAGGACGACTTCGAGGGCATCGAGGTCGGCTACCAGACCGGCATCTCGGGCGAGAGCGACGGCTACGAGAACCAGGTTGACCTGATCCTCGGCGGCAACTTCGCCGATGGGCGGGGCAACGCCACCATCTATGGCAGCTGGTACGACCGGGAGGAGATTTCCCAGGCGGACCGCTCGTACACGGCCATCGACTTCCAGGGCGGCTCCGCCACGGGCATCGCCGGCCGGCTGGACAACGTGCCGCTGAACTCCCTGGAGGAGTCGGTGCTGGGCAACTACGCGTTCAACGCCGACGGCACCCCGCGCCCGTTCATCAACAGCCTGCCCGAGCTGAACGGCGGCGTCGGCGACCGTTACAACTTCGCCCCGGCCAATCTCCTGCTGACGCCCCAGACCCGGGTACAGATCGGCGGCCTCGGCAAGTACGACATCAACGACCAGATCCAGGCCTACGCGGAACTCAACTTCACCGACAGCCGCAACGCCACGCAGCTGGCGCCGACGCCGGCGACCAACATCCTCGTGGCACTGGACAGCCCGTTCCTGGCCCCGGAGACGCTCGCCCTGCTGGCCACGCGCCCCGATCCGGAAGCGCCCGGCGTCATCCGCCGCCGCATGGTGGAGGTCGGCGCCCGCAAGCAGACCGTCGACTCCACGCTGTCCCAGATCACGGTCGGCCTGCGCGGCGACGTCGGCTTCCGCAACTGGGCCTACGACACCTATTACCAGTACGGCCGCACGGACTTCGACCAATTCACGTTCAATGACGTGTCCAACTCCCGGTTCACGGCCGGCATCGCCGGCTGCCCCGCGGACTACCTCAACCTGGTCCCCTCCTGCGTGCCCGTCAATCCGTTCGGCGCCGGCAACATCACGCCGGAAATGGCCGACTTCATCCGGCTGAACTTCGCCGACAACACGGTCTTCGAGCGGGACCTCGTGAACGCCTCCATCAACGGCGACCTGTTCGACATGCCCGCCGGCGCGGCGGGCTTCGCGTTCGGCGTCGAATGGCGCAAGGACAAGTCGGTCTACACGCCGGACGCCGCCAAGCAGAGCGGTGACATCGAGGGCTTCAACGCCCAGCAGCCGATCGCCGGCGACTTCGACGTGTTCGAGGTGTTCGGCGAGCTGTTGCTGCCACTCGTCGAAAACCTCGAGGCCGAGCTCGGCATCCGGGCCTCGGACTACTCGACGGTGGGTGACGTGACGGCCTACAAGGCCGGCCTCAACTGGACGCCCACCGACCAGATCCGGGCCCGGGCCATGTACCAGCGCGCCAGCCGGGCGCCCAGCCTGTTCGAGTCCCTGCAGAACGGCGACCAGGATTTCCCGTTCGCGAGCGATCCCTGTGCCGGCATCACGCCGCAAGGCGATCCCGTGTATGACCCGGTCGACAACCCCCTGACCCAGGAGACCATCGACTTCTGCGCGGCGCAGGGCATCCTCGACGTGCCGAACAACGCCCAGCCCAACGACCAGCTCGAGAGCTTCAACTACGGCAGCCCCGCCCTCGGCGAGGAGACCAGCGACACCTACACGGCCGGCGTGGTCTACACGCCGTCCTTCGTCGACAACCTGCAGCTGTCACTGGACTACTGGAACATCACCGTCGAGGACTACATCAACGACCTCAACGGTGGTGCCCAGGGCATCATCAATGCCTGCTTCGCGTCCGCCGACCTGAACAGCCCGGCCTGCTTCGACAGCGCCCTCGACCTGCCACTCATCTTCCGGTCGATCTCGGGTGAGCTGCAGGTCAACATCCCGCTGGTGAACGCGTCCGAGCTGGAAACCTCCGGCGTGGACTTCCAGCTGGACTGGGCCGTCCCCGTCGGCGCCAGCACGCTGGACGTGAACATCATCGTGTCCTGGCTCGACGAATACGTGCTCGACGACGTGGACTACGCGGACAGCACGGGCTTCTACAACATCAACATCGGCTCCCTGCCCGAATGGCGCACGACGGCGCGCCTCTCGTACGACATCGGCCCGGTGGACGTGACCTGGACGATCCAGTACATCGGCGACATGACCAACCAGGGCAATCTGCCCGAGTTCGGGGACAGCGGCTACATCGACATCGGCAGCCAGACCTACCACGACCTCAGCGCTGCCTGGGCGATCGACGAGCACTGGGAACTGTCGGGCGGGGTCCGCAACCTGTTCGACCGCGAGCCGCCGATCTTCGACAACAACATCGACCAGAACACCGACCCCGCCCAGTACGACATGGTGGGCCGGTTCTACTTTGCCGGGATCCGCGCCAAGTTTTGACGTCCCGGCCACTGCGAAGCCCAGGCCGGGCGGCCCATCCGGGCCGCCCGGCCATCTCGCTCCGGCTCTCGCTCGCCACCTGCCTCGCGCTCGGCGGCTTGCCGGCGGTCCCGGCCCAGGACCTCGCCAGCTGCCGGACCATTCCGGACGATCAGCCGAGACTGGCCTGCTACGACGCCCTCGCCGGCAGGCCGGCACCCGACGGCGGAACCACGCCGGAAGAGCTCTTCGGACTCGAGGCCGCGGCCTCGGCCGAACGGCTGCAGCGTGAGCGGGGCGACGAACCCCTGCAGGCGCTGGAGCAGCCCGTGGCCAACGTCGCCGCGGACCGCTTCGGCAAGCTGCGGATCGACCTGGCCAACGGCCAGGTCTGGAAACAGGTCGACGACGACAGGCTGCACCTGAAACCGGGCGACCTGGTCAGGATCCGCCCGGCCGCCATGGGGTCATACCTGCTGTCGCTCGCCACGGGTGGGCGCGCCATCCGCGTGCGACGCGTGGCCAACCCGGCGGATCCTGACTGACACGCGGACGCCCCGGCGTCTGCCTTGCCTCCACACCCCGGACGCGGTAGCGTAACCGCGCCCATCGATTCCCCCGCGGCCGGCACGCCGGCCGCGAAGGGAGCGGGCACTGGTTCGGGGGAAACTGCTCCGGTTAAAACTGCTCCGGTTATTGAAGAAGGCACAGCCAGTCCGCCGTGTTGGCTACCGCATTGTCCCGCTCCTCTCGCCAGGCCGGGACGCCCGTTTTTTTTGGAGGATCGTCGCAATGAGGAAGCTACTAGCCGCGGGCATCGTCGCCACGGGGTCACTGGGCGTGTCGGGGCAGGCCAGCGCGGTCGAGACCGTCTACGACATCAGCGGGACGTTCAGCGGCAACGAGCAGGGCTGCACCCAGATCGCCCTGCTGTTCGGCGGCGCCGACTGCACCTTCGGGCGCAACCGGCCGGGAGCGCTCCTGGAGCCCCCCGTGGGTGGCGTCCCCGTCTGGATCGGCCCCCAGTTCAGCGGTGGCCACTATGCCGCGGACGGCATCAAGGACATCATCAGCTTAGTACCGACATCCGGCGTGTTCAGCGACGTCACCTTTACCTTCGGCCCGGCAGAAGACGACGGCAAGCTGGCCGCGCCCATCACCGGCACCTTCACGATCAACGACAACGACTCCCCGGGCGATCCCACCGACGACCGGATCAGCGCCAGTTTCTCGATCGGCGCCGCGGCCCGGAACATCGCCACCGGCCAGTCCACCCGGGCGGTGCAGCGCTGGGCCACCATGGACCACGACATGGCATCGACCCCGGTCAATGCCACCGCGTCGGTGGCCATCGGCGCCGGCGGCTTCGACTACGTCATCGGCAGCCGCGGCTTCCCGGCCCCGCTGTGCAACGCCACCAGCGGCGCGGACTGCTACCCGACGTCGAACTCGTCCGCCAGCTTCCAGAACTTCAACGCCAATGACCAGGCGGTGGCCTTCTGGGCCGAGATCCCCGCCGGCGGCATCGGCATCGAGCGCACCACGCTGATGGGCAATCCGGATTACGTGGCCGCGGGCACCAAGCCGCCGGCCAACCCGCCGTCCGGCAACGTGGGCGCCACCACCACCGCGGACTTCACCGGCTATTCCTGCGACGATTCCTTTGCCAATGACCTCGACTGCAATTCCAACGCGCTGGTCTGGCAGAACGCCGGGCCCGGCACCGGCGGCGAGGACCCGGGCTTCGACAACCTGGTCATGAAGATCTCGACCAACGCTGCAGGGGACATCACCTCCGCCTTCGTCTACTGGACGCAGGAGTACTTCATCAGCTTCGGCGGCCCGCCCGCGGGCTATGACAACTCCTGGCAGGGCGGTTCCCTGAGCTTCACCGGAGCGGAACAGAGCTTCGCCCCCAATGCCCGGGACTTTGCCGTCACGGTCATCGAGGACACCACGGCCAACACGCTGGACACGGTGGCCAACAGCGTGAACTTCACGGTCCCGATCACGGTCACGATCGTGTCCCCGCCGGCCGCCGGCGCCGCCACGGTGAACGGCGACCAGACGCTCAACTACGATGCCACCGGCGTCAGCGCCTCGACGCAGACGATCATCTACGAGACCACGGACGGCACGAACACCGACCAGGGCACGATCACCGTGACCGTCGCCGCGGACATCCCGCCGGTGGCTCCGGACGGGGCGATCACCATCTCGACGCAGGGGGCGGCGCCCGGCGCCGCCACGGTCGGCCAGGTCAACGTGGCGACGCTGACCGGGCCTCCGCCCTACTCGCCCGGCAACGGGCTGGCGCCGGCCCCGAACGGGGTGGCCATCACGACCGCGCCGGATCCGGCGGCAGGCACCGCCACGGTCACGGGCACGACGATCCGCTTCACCCCCGCCACCACGTTCTTCGCGGGCAACGCCAGCATCGGGTACACCCTGACCGACATCAACGGGGACACCGACAGCGGCACCATCGCCGTCACGATCGCCAACCTGACCCCCGCCCTCGCGCCCGGCTCCATCACGACCGATCAGGACACGGCGAGTTCGGCCCTGGCCCTCGGCATCACCCCGGGCAACGGCTCCGTGGCCCAGCACACCCTCGCGGTCAGCACCGCCGCCACCAGCGGCACCTGCTCGATCTCGGGGACGTCGCTGACCTACACGCCGAATGCGGAGTTCTTCGGCGCCGACAGCTGCGTCGTGACCATCACGGACGGCAACGGCGACTCCGGCACCGGCACCATCAGCATCACCGTCAACGAGGTCAGCAACCAGATCCGGTTGCCCGGCGGCGGCGGTGCCATCGACCCGTGGAGCCTGTCCATCCTCGGCGCGCTGCCACTGCTCCGGCGCCGTCGCCGGGGCTGAGCACGGGCGGATGACGTGCCTGACCCAGGGCCCCGCCGGACGGCGGGGCCCTTTTTTCTGCTCGTGAAGTGCGGGTAAACGGGCACATGGCGCGCAGCTTCGACAGCCCGGTTGCCCCGGTCACCCGGCCCTCCGCCTGGGTGGTGCGCCATGCCGCGCTCGTGGCGGCGGCCGGACCGGTACTGGACCTCGCCTGTGGCGACGGGCGCCACGCCCGCTATTTCGCCGGCCGCGGCCACCCGGTGACGGCCGTGGACATCGATACGTCGGGCGTGGCGGACCTGGCAGGCCAGGCCGGGTTCCGGGTGATCCAGGCCGACCTCGAGACGGGTGACTGGCCCTTCGGTACGGCCGCCTTCGCCGGCATCGTGATCACCAACTACCTGCACCGGCCCCACTTCCCGGTGCTGCCGGGCACGCTGGTGCCGGGCGGCGTGCTGATCATCGAGACCTTCGCCGCGGGCAACGAGCGGTTCGGGCGCCCCCGCAATCCGGCCTTCCTGCTGGCTGCCGGCGAGCTGCTGTCAGCCTTCAGCCCCGTGCTGCAGGTCGTCGCCTACGAGCACGGCATCGAGCATTCGCCCCGCCCCGCCGTGCGCCAGCGGCTCGTGGCCGTCCGGGGCACGGAACCGGTGCCGCTGAC
>CAZTGY010000116.1:0-7943 GCA_964613445.1 uncultured Chromatiaceae bacterium
CCAGTTGGCGCCGCTGCCGGCCTCGACCTTGAGCGGCACCCGCAGGTCCGCCGCGGAGGACATCAGCGCGGTCACGTTCTTCTGCACCGCGGCCAGAGCGGCCGTCGGCACCTCCAGCACCAGCTCGTCGTGCACCTGCATGATGATCCCGGCACCGCTGTTGCCCTGCTGCAGCCACCGGTCGACGCTGATCATGGCCTTCTTGATGATGTCCGCCGCCGTGCCCTGCTTGGGCGCGTTGATGGCGCTGCGTTCGGCGTACTGCCGGCGGGACTGCTGCCGGGCCCGGATGTCGGGCAGGTAGAGCCGCCGCCCGAAGACCGTTTCCACGTAGCCCTGCTCCCGCGCCTGGGCCCGCGTGCGATCCATGTACGCCTTCACGCCGGGGTACCGGGCGAAATAGAGGTCCACGTACTTCTGTGCCTCGTCCCGGCCTATCCCCAGCTGCCGTGCCAGGCCGAAGGCCGACATGCCGTAGATGAGGCCGAAATTGATCGCCTTCGCGGACCGCCTCTGGTCCGTCGTCACGGCCTCGAGCGGCACGCCGAAGACCTCGGCGGCCGTCGCCTGGTGCACATCCTTGTCGGCGGCGAAGGCCTTCAACAGTCCGTCGTCCTCCGACAGGTGCGCCATTATCCGCAGCTCGATCTGGGAATAGTCCGCCGCCAGCAGCGTGCAGCCCGGCTTGGGGATGAAGGCCTGGCGGATGCGCCGGCCTTCCTCGGTGCGGATCGGGATGTTCTGCAGGTTGGGGTCCGACGACGAGAGCCGGCCCGTGGCCGCGACGGCCTGGTGATAGGAGGTGTGGATCCGCCCGGTGCGCGCACAGACCTGTTCCGGAAGCTTGTCCGTGTAGGTGGACTTCAGCTTGCTCAAGGAGCGGTAGTCGAGGATCAGCTTCGGCAGGCGGTGCTGTTCCGCCAGCTCGGCCAGCGCGTCTTCGTTGGTGGAGGGCTGCTTCGTCGGCGTGTACTGGGTGACCGGCAGCTTCAGCTCGTTGTAGAGCACTTCCTGCAGCTGCTTCGGCGAGCCGATGTTGAACGGATGGCCCGCCGCTTCATGGGCCTCCTTCTCCAGGGCAGCCATCTTCCCGGCGAACTCGCCCGACATGGCCCGGAGCGCGCGGGTGTCCACCAGCACGCCGGTCTCCTCCATGCGGGTGAGCACCGGCACCAGCGGCTGCTCGATGGTGTCGTAGAGATCGGCGAGCCCCGGCGTCGCTTCCAGCTTCGGCCAGAGGACGTGATGGAGCCTGAGGGTGATGTCCGCGTCCTCGGCGGCGTACTCCGCGGCCCTTTCCACCGACACCTGGTCGAAGGTGATCTGCTTCGCGCCCTTGCCGGCCACGTCCTCGAAGTGGATCGTGTCCAGGCCCAGGTACTTCCGCGCCACCGAGTCCATGTCGTGCCGGGTGGCCGTGCTGTCCAGCACGTAGGACTCCAGCATGGAGTCGTAGCGCATGCCCGCGAGCCGGATGCCGTGGTTGGCCAGCACGTGGGCGTCGTATTTCAGGTGATGGCCCACCTTGTGGGCCTGCGGGTCCTCCAGCCAGGGCTTCAGGCGCCCGAGCACGGCGGCCCGGTCCAGCTGTTCCGGCGCCCCCACGTACCGGTGCGCGACCGGCAGGTAGGCTGCCTTGCCCGGGGCGAGCCCGAAGGACAGGCCCACGACCTCCGCGTCCATGTAATTGAGGCTCGTGGTCTCCGTGTCGAATGCGACGAGCTCGGCGTTCTCGACGAGGATCAGCCAGGCGTCGAGCTGCTCTGCCGTGAGAATGGTCTCGTAGTGGCGGGCGACCGGATCGGGCAGCCGGACGGGTGATGCGTCAGCGTCCGCCGGCGGATCGGCGGCCGGAGCAGCGTCCGGCGCCGTCGCCGCCGGTGTTGCCGCCGGGGCTGCCGTTGCCTCCTCCACGACCCGCAGCAAGCTGCGGATCTCCAGCCGTTCGGCGAGATCCCTGAGGGTAGCCACGTCGGGCGGGCCGGCGAGCAGGTCCTCGGGCTTCAGCTTCAGGGGCACGTCCACGTGGATCGTGGCCAGCTGCCTCGACAGCGGGATGTGGCCCAGGCTCTCGCGGAGCCGTTCGCCCACCTTGCCCCTGAGGGCGCCGGCCCGTGCCACGAACTCGTCGAGGGAGCCGTCCTCAGCCAGCCACTTCGCGGCCGTCTTCGGCCCGACGCTGGGCACGCCCGGGATGTTGTCCGAGGTGTCGCCGACCAGCGCCAGGTAGTCAATGATCCGCTCGGGCGGGACGCCGAACTTGTCCAGGACGCCAGCCGCGTCCAGCTCCCGGTTGCTGATGCCGTCGAAGAGGCGGATGTGGCCATTGACCAGCTGGGCCATGTCCTTGTCGCTGGTGGCGATCAGAGTGTCTATGCCCGCGGCCTGGGCGCGCCTTGCCAGCGTGCCGATCACGTCGTCCGCCTCGACGCCGGCCTCCCGGAGCAGGGGCAGCCCCAGTGCCCGCACCATCGCAAGCAGCGGCTCGATCTGGGACTGGAGATCGTCGGGCATCTTCTCCCGCGTCGCCTTGTAGTGCTCGTACAGCTCGTCCCGGAACGTCGGGCCCGGCGCGTCCATTACCACGGCGATCAGGTCCGGCTGCCGTGTGCGCTGGATCTGCCGGAGCATGTTGAGGAAGCCGAAGATCGCCCCTGTGGGCTGGCCCTTCGAGGTGGTCAGCGGTGGCAGCGCATGGAACGCGCGGTACAGATAGGAGTAGCCGTCGATGAGAACGAGGCGACGTCGCGGGGTGGCGGTGCCTGCGTCAGTCATTCCGACCTGGCCGGATCCGGCGTTGACGGGATCGTCTTCCGCTCGCCCTTGTCCGTGTCGCCGGTTGCTGGCTCCGGAGCGGGTGTGGCAGTCGCCGCGGGCGCGGCCGGCGGCGGTGCCTCGTAGAGATCGCCCTTCATGCCGCAGGCGGACAGCAGGGCGATGGCCGGCAACGACAGGAGATGGCGCATCGCCGGATTATACGGCCCGCCCTAGCCGGGTTTGCGCCGGGCCAGGTCCGCGCCCACGCGCTGGTAGGCCTCCCGGAAGCTGATGCCTTCCTTCTGCACCATCTCGTTGGCCCGCTCGGCCGCGTGGATCGAATCGTCGAGGTGGATGTTCTCCGGCAGGAACTTCAGTTCGCGGACCAGGTGTGCCATCACCCGGGCCGAGTCGCCGGCCAGGTCGATGGCCCGGAACAGGGGCGACTTCATCCGCTGCAGGTCCCGCTGGTAGCCGGAGCCCAGCTTGGCCGGCAGGCCGAGGATCTCGACGAGGGCAGCCTGCACGGTTGGCACGGCGCCGCGCACCAGCTCGAGCACGTCCGGGTTCCGCTTCTGGGGCATGATCGACGAGCCCGTGGTCATCGTGTCCGGCAGGGCAATGAAGCGGAACTCCTGCGTGTAGAAGAGCAGCAGGTCGGCTGCCATCCGTCCCAGGTCCTGGGTGAGCAGGGCGAGCTCGAACACCAGGCCGGCCTCGCCCTTGCCCCGGGAAATCTGCACGGCGGTGACCGGCTCGTGCACGACGTCGAAGCCCAGCGTGTGGCGGGTTGCCTCCCGGTCGATGGGGAGGCCCGGCACTCCGTAGCCCGCGGCGCTGCCAAGCGGATTTCTGGAGAGCCGCCGGCGACTGGCCGCGATTCCCTCGGCGTCGTCCCGGAGTTCGGCCGCGAAGCCTCCCGCCCACAGGGGCACGGAGCTGGGCATGGCCTGCTGCATGTGGGTGTAGCCCGGTAGCACGGTCTGACTCTCCCGCGCGGCGAGCTCGTCGAGTGCGGCGGCCACGTCACGGGCAGCTGCCGCGATGCCTTCCGCCGCGTCCAGCAGGTAGAGGCGCAGCGCCACCAGCACCTGGTCGTTGCGGGAGCGGCCGAGATGCACCCGCTTGCCGGCCTCCCCGATCATCTGCGTGAGCCGCTGCTCCAGCGCGGTGTGGCAGTCCTCCTCCTCCAGGCTGATCTGCCAGTCGCCCGCCGCGTGGGATACCGCGAGCGACTCGAGCCCGGTGATGATCTGGCGGAGATCTTCCGCCGACAGCAGCTTCTGCGCGTGCAGCATCTGGGCGTGGGCAATGGAGGCCCGCACGTCGTAGGGCACCAGCCGGGCATCCAGCAGGTGATCTTCCCCGGCCGTGTAGCGGAGGATGCGCGAGTCCAGCGGCTCGCCCTTGTCCCAGAGACGCTTCATCGCTTGGCCCTCAGGCGCCGGCTTCCTGTTCTTCGGGCGTGAGCGTGTCCGTGTCCTCCACGACCAGCGTTCCCGTGCCCTCGTTCGTGAAGATCTCCAGCAACAGGCTGTCCGGGATCTTGTAGGAGATCAGGTGCACGCGGGGCACGCCGCCCTTGATCGCCGCCTCGATGGCCCGGGCCTTGGGCAGCATTCCCTCCGCCAGCGAGCCGTTGGTCCGCAGCTCCTGCAGGTCCTCCAGGTCCAGGTAGGAGACGAGCGACGACGGGTCGTGCCGGTTCTCGAGGATGCCGGGCGCGCCCATCGTGAGGATGAGCTTCGAGGCGCGCAGCGACGTGGCCAGCGCGGCGGCCACGGTGTCGGCATTGATGTTGAGCACGGTGCCATTCTCGTCGGCAGACAGGGGGCTGACGATCGGCACCATCCCGTTCTCGAGCTGGGCGCGCACCACGTCGGTGTCCACGCTGTCGATGTCGCCCACGAAGCCGAAGTCCACTGGGCCGCCCGCGTGGCCTTCCACCTGCACCGGGGGGCGCTTGTGGGCCTTGATGAGGCCCGCATCCACGCCGCTGATCCCCACGGCGGGCAGGTGCAGGTCGCGGCAGGCCGCGAGGATGCGCGTGTTCACCGTGCCGTTCAGTACCATGGTGGACACGTCGAGCGTCAGCTTGTCCGTCACCCGCCGGCCACCCACCATCTGGGTGGGCACGCCGAGCGCATTGGCGAGCTCCGTCGACTGGGGCCCGCCGCCGTGCACGAGCACGACGCGGATGCCAACCTGGTGCAGCAGCGCCACCTGCTCGAGCAGGTGCCGCGTGGCCTCGTCGGAAGTGAAGACCTCGCCGCCCGCCTTGAGGACGAAGATCTTCTTTTTGTAGAGGCGGATGTAGGGCGCCGCGTGCTTCAGCGCGGAAACGACTACGTCCCGTTCATGACTTTTCATTTGCATTTCCTTTGTAGGAGCGCCTTCAGGCGCGACCTGTCCCGTTCGCGCCTGAAGGCGCTCCTACTATCTAGGCCCCGGGGCCCAGCATCAGGTATACCACGGCCATCTGGCCCCACATCCGGTTCTGCGCCTCGTGGATCACCACGCTGCGCGGCCCGTCGAGAATCCGGTCCGTCACCGCCACGCCGCGGCGCACGGGCAGGCAGTGCATGAAGCGGGCCGACGGCTGGGCCTTGGCGAACGACGGCTCGTCCACGATCCAGTCCTGGAGTTGCTCGCGCAGCTTCTGGTCAGCCACCCGGTCGCCGTAGTGCCGGGTGGAGGACCACTCCTTCGCGTAGATGATGTGGGCGTCCGCATAGGCTTCGGCCCGGTCATTGGTCTCCCGAACCGAGCCCCCGGACAATGCCGCTCCCTTCCGCGCCTTCTCCATGATCTCCGGCGGCAGCTCGAAGCCGTCGGGCCGGACCACCGTGACGTCCATGCCGCGCATGGCGGCCATGTGCAGGGTGGCGGACGGCACCGCCAGCGGCAGCGCCTTCGGGTGCCAGGACCAGGACAGCACGAACTTGCCCCCCTTCTTCGGGACGTTCAGCTCATCCATGGTCTTCCAGTCCGCCAGGCTCTGGCAGGGGTGCTGGATCGCGGACTCCATGTTGATGAGGGGCACCTTCACCAGGTCCCGCATGGCCACGAACTCGGTGTCCGCCAGGTCGGTGGCCAGGTTGACCCGGTTGGCGAAGGCCCGGATGCCCAGTGCGTCGCCGTAGGAGCTGATCACGGGGATCGCCTCCCGCAGGTGCTCCGCCGCCACGCCGTCCATCACGATGCCGGAGCGCGTCTCGAGGCCGTGGATGGACATGTCGGGCGAGATCACGAACGAACCGCCGCCGAGCCGCACCATCGCCGCCTGGAAGGACGACAGGGTGCGCAGGGACGGGCTCAGGAACAGCATCGCCAGCACCTTGCCCTCCAGGGCCCGGGGCTCCGGGTTCGTCTGCAGCCGGCGGGCCAGCTTCAGCAGGGCTTCCACTTCCGGGATGCTGAAGTCCGCGAGGTCGTTGAAGAGCTTGAGTGCCATGCAGGTTCCTTATGGGCCGATATCACACAGTGCGCTGACCAGTTTAGCCACGTGCTGCTTCTCCAGGGTCAGTGGCGGCAGCAGCCGCACCACCTTCGGGTCGGCGCTCGTGCCGACCAGGATGTCCCGGTCGAGCAGCGCTGCCTGGATGTCCTTCGCGGGCCGCCGGCAGCGCAGGCCCAGGAGGAAGCCCTTGCCCTGGACCGACTCCACGGGCCCGGTGACGGCGTGCCTGCGGATCTCGTCGGACAGCGTGCGCACGTTGTCCATGAGCCGGTCCCGCCGGATCACCTCGATGACGGTGCTGACCAGCGCGCAGGCCATGGGCCCGCCACCGAAGGTGGTGCCCAGGTCGCCGGATTTCAGCGTGTGCGCCAGTGCCTCGGTCATCAGGAGGGCGCTGCAGGGGAAACCGCCGCCCAGCGCCTTTGCCGTGGTCAGCATGTCCGGCTTCACGCCGTAGAGGTTGGCGGCAAAGGGCGCGCCGGTGCGGCCGACGCCACTCTGCACTTCGTCCACGATCAGCAGGGCCCCGGATTTGCGGCAGGCTTCGGCGATCGCCCCCACGAAGCCCGGGTCCAGGTCGTAGGCGCCGGCGAGGCCCTGCACGAGCTCGATGATCACCGCGGCGGTGTCGCCGTTGATCATCTCGCCGGCCCGGGCGGCGTCGTCCCGGGGGATGAAGTCCACGTCGAACGGGGTGCGGGGGAATCCGTACCAGCTCTTGGCGGCTCCCCAGGTCACGGCAGAGGCAGCCGCGGTCCGGCCGTGGAAGCCGTGCTCCAGCGCCAGGATCCGGGAGCGGCCGGTGGCCCGGCAGGCCACGCGCAGCGCGTTCTCGTTCGCCTCGGCGCCGCTGTTCACGAAGAAGACCCGGCCGAGGCCCTCCGGTGCGATGCCGGCCAGCGCATCACCCGCCTTGGCCCGCACCTCGAGCGCTACGGCATTGCTCTGGAAGTACATGGTCTTTGCCTGGGACTGGAGCGTCGCCAGCAGGTCGGGGTGCGCGTAGCCGAGCGCCGCAACGGCGTGCCCGCCATAGAAGTCGATGATCCGCCGGCGGCCGGCGTGCAGGTACACCCCCTCGGCGGACGTGGTCTCCAGCGGCAGCTGGCCGTAGACCTGCAGGAGGTGCCGCGCCTCGGCGTTCTGGGAGTGGGTTGTCATCGGCAGGCCCTATATCCAGCCGGGCGCCGGCGCCGTCAGGCCGGCGGACTCGGGCAGCCCCAGCAGCCGGTTCATCCATTGCACGGCGCCGCCGGCCGCGCCCTTCACCAGGTTGTCGATGGTCACGAGCACGACGAAGGCCCGGCCGTCACCTGACGTCGCCGCACCGATGTGCAGGTAGTTGCTGCCGGCCACGTCCTTGACCCGCGGCGCACCGTCGACCACCCGCACGAACTCCTGGCCGGCGTAGGACCGGGCGAAGGCGTCCCGCAGCTGGTCGCCGGTCTGCGGCCGGGCCAGCCGGCCCTGCAGCGTCATGTGGATGCCCCTGGCGAAGGGCCCCGAGTGGGGCACGAAGTGCAGATCGGGCGCCACGCCCGTCAGCTCCCGGCAGATCTGCACCACCTCGGGCGCGTGGCGGTGCTTCAGCGGGTTGTAGGCGAAGAGATTGGAGTGCCGCTCCGGGTGGTGGGTCGTGGCGATGGGCGTGCGGCCCGCGCCAGTGCTGCCGGTAATGCCGGATGCGTAGACGGGGCCGTCTGCCAGGCCCAGCTTCAGCAGCGGG
>CAZTGY010000117.1:0-4208 GCA_964613445.1 uncultured Chromatiaceae bacterium
GATGATCTTCCAGGAGCCCATGACGGCGCTGAACCCCGTCTTCACCATCGGCCGCCAGATGGTGGATGTCCTCCGCCGCCACAGGGATCTCACGCGCCGGCAGGCGCGGGTTGTGGCGGCCGAACTGCTCGCCAAGGTCAACATCCCGGCGCCGGCCTCGCGCCTCGACGACTATCCCCACCAGCTATCCGGGGGCATGCGCCAGCGGGTGATGATCGCCATGGCGCTGTCCTGCAATCCGCAATTGCTGATTGCCGACGAGCCGACGACGGCCCTGGACGTCACGACCCAGGTCCAGGTGCTGCAGCAGATCAGCGCGCTCCAGGCCGAGTTCCGCATGGCCGTGATCCTGGTGACCCACGACCTGGGCGTCGTGGCGGAGACCTGCAAGCGGGCGGTCGTGATGTATTGCGGGAGCATCGTGGAGGCGGGCGACGTGGCCGAATTGTTCAGCCACCCCCGGCATCCCTATACCGCCGGCCTGCTGGCCTCCATCCCCCGGCTGCGCGCGGAGCGGCTCGCGGAACTGCCAGTGATCCCCGGGCGGGTGCCGGACCTACTGAACCTGCCCGCAGGCTGCCGGTTCGCGGACCGGTGCCCCCGGGTGCAGGAGCAGTGCCGCGTGGAGAGGCCGCCGCTGGCAGGGACCGGGACTGGCGGCTCCCTGGTGGCCTGTCACTACCCCCTGTAGCAACACCTCAAGCCGGCAAGATGCCGGGGATTTCCCGCGGCTGCGCCGATCTGGCGCTTCTGGCCGGATTCAGGGGAAATCCAGCCTGCGGGCCCTAACTGGCATGGCAATACTCGAGAAATGAACCTAGACCTGCATTCCTCTGCAGGGCCCGGAAATGAACCGGATGGCGACCTCGCCCTCGTCGGCTGGATGTTGAGCCTTACGCCAGCCGAGCGGCTCGAAGTGCTGCAGGGCTTCGTCGACAGCGTCAGCGAACTGCGCCGTGACCAATCCGCCCCGGTTCAAAGACGCGCTTGAGGTCTTCGCGAGGCATCACGTCGAGCTGATCGTCGTGGATGGTGTCGCTGCCGTCCTGGGCGGCGCACCCATTGCGACCTTTGATCTCGACGTCGTACATGCCAGGAATGCCCGGAACCTGGAGCGCCTGCTTGCCGCACTGGGTGAGCTCGATGCGACCTACAACGATCAGGCCGGTCGCCGGCTGCGGCCGGAATTGCCCGCGCTCGCGGGCCCGGGTCATCATTTGCTGATCACCCGCTGTGGCCCGGTGGATGTGCTTGGCGCAATCGGCCAAGGGCGCACCTACGATGATCTCCTGCCGGAGTCCGTCGCGGTCGAACTGGGCGGTGTCACCGTCCAGGTGCTGGGACTCGCCTCCGTAATCCGGACGAAGGAGGAAGCGGGGCGGGACAAGGACCGCGCCGTGCTGGAACTTCTCCGCCGGACGCTGCTCGGCTCCACTTCTGGGTAGGGCCGTGGGCGCGGTCACGAAGGCGTGGCATGTGAGCTGGCGATTCTGGGCGCTAATTGCCCTGCTTGCAGCAGTCGGTTTCTGGACATTCGCCCGGTGGTTTGAACAACCTGTTCGCTATCAAAGCCGCACCTGACCCGCTATCACGGGGTGTTCGCGCCCCACAGCCGGTGGCGTGCTGCGATCCCGCCGGCAGGCCGCTCAGGTCACCGTGATCTTCCGCATCTTGTCGCCCTGCTCGATGGCGTCGACCACGTCGATGCCCTTCGTTACCTTGCCAAACACGGTGTGCTTGCCATCCAGGTGGGGCTGCGGGCCGTGAGTGATGAAGAACTGGCTGCCGTTGGTTCCCGGGCCCGCGTTGGCCATGGAGATGACGCCCCGCTCGTGGCGCAGCGGGTTGCCCCTGAACTCGTCCTCGAACCGGTAGCCCGGGCCGCCGCGGCCGGAACCCGTGGGGTCGCCGCCCTGGATCATGAAGTTGGCGATCACACGGTGGAACGTGACGCCGTCGTAGTAGCCCTCCTGGGCCAGGAAGATGAAGTTGTTCACGGTGTTCGGCGCGTGCTGGGGAAACAGCTCCAGCTCGATGGCGCCCTTGTCGGTCTCAATGCTGATCTTGTAGCTGCGGTCGGTCTCGATCTGCAGGGCAGGCGGCGCGTCGTATTGCTTGGCAGGCATGGCGGGGCTCCGAAACATGGTGGGGAGGGTTGGGTCTGAAGGAAATCGGGGCTCGCACTCTATACTCCCGGCATGAGTCCTGGCGACCCACTGGTGGAGATCACCGACCTCCGGAAGCACTTCCCCGTGCGGGGGGGCGTATTCCGGCGCGTGGTCGGCCAGATCAGGGCGGTGGACGGGGTAAGCCTCGCCGTCGGACCGGGGCAGACCGTCGGCCTCGTGGGCGAATCAGGGTGCGGCAAGTCCACGCTGGGCCGCACCATCCTGCGGTTGCAGGACCCCACCAGCGGGTCGATCCGCTTCGCGGGAGAAGATATCACCCACCTGACGCGCCGGCAGCTGCTGCCCTGGCGCCAGCGCATGCAGGCCGTTTTTCAGGACCCCTACGGGTCGCTGAGTCCCCGGCGCACGGTGGCGCAAACCGTCCGGGAGCCCCTGGACGTGCACCGCGTTGGCACGCCGGCCGAGCGCAATGCGCGGGTGGCCGAGCTCCTGGAGGAAGTGGGCCTGAGTCCCCGGACGGCGGACCGGTATCCCCACGAGTTCTCGGGCGGCCAGCGGCAAAGGGTGGGCATCGCCCGGGCACTGGCCCTCAATCCGCGCTTCATCGTGGCGGACGAGCCCGTTTCCGCGCTCGACGTGTCGGTCCAGTCCCAGGTGCTGAACCTCATTGCGAGGCTCCAGCGGGAGCGGGGGATTGCCTTCCTGTTCATTTCCCACGACCTGGCCGTCATCCAGCACGTCAGTGACCGGATCGGCGTGATGTACCTGGGCAAGCTCGTGGAGCACGCGCCGGCGGCCGACCTGTTCAGAAATCCGCTGCACCCCTACGCAGAGGCGCTGCTGTCAGCGGTGCCCCAGGTGGATGCCCGCGGGCGAAAGCGCATCGTATTGAGCGGGGACGTGCCATCGCCGCGCAATCCGCCGCCAGGTTGCCCATTCCATACCCGGTGCCCACGGGTGATGGAGCAGTGCCGGACCCTCGTGCCGGTCCTCAAGTCCCCGGCCGGCGATGGCTCACGCACCGTCGCCTGCCACCTGTACCCATAACCGAGAAAGGTACCGGACACTTAGTTTCGTTAGTTTCCCGAAACTAACGAAACTAAGTGTCCGGTACCTTTCTCGGTTACGACCGCCAGAAGGCGGGGGAGAAGAGCACCAGCAGGGTGAACACCTCCAGGCGGCCGAAGAGCATGGCGAATACGCACACCCACTTGGCCAGGTCGTTCACCTGGGTGAAGTCGGCGACCACCTTGCCAAGTCCCGGGCCCATGTTGTTGATGGACGTGGCCAATGCCGAGAACGCAGTGACCTGGTCCACGCCACTTCCGACCAGGATGAGCAGCATCACCCCGAAGAGGATGATGTACACCACGCAGAAACCCCACACGGCCTCGATGACCCGCTGGGACACCACCGAATCGCCCAGCCGCACGGGGATTTCCGCCGCCGGATGGACCAGGCGCTTCACCTCCCGGACGCCCTGGTTGTAGAGCAGTAGCCAGCGCACGACCTTCATGCCGCCGCCCGTCGAGCCGGCGCACCCGCCGATGAAACTGACGAGGATCAGCGTGAGCGGCAATGCACCCGGCCACCGGTCGAAGCCGGTGGCGGTAAAGCCGGTACTCGTCATGAAGGACACGAAATGGAAGGTGGCATGCCGGCCGGATTCGCCCAGCGTCTGATAGTGGCCGGTAAAACTCAGGTACGCGGCCCCCGTCAGGCTCAGGACCAGAAGGATCAGGGCGTAGGTCCTGAACTCGGGATCGTGCAGGTACGAACGCGGGCTACGGCTGCGCCAGGCGACGAAATGCAGGGAAAAGTTGGCACCCGCCAGGAACATGAAGACGATCGCGATGGCCTCGATCAGCGGGCTGTCGAACCAGGCGATGCTGGCGTCGTGGGTGGAAAAGCCGCCCGTTCCCAGCGTTGCGAAGGCGTGGCAGATCGCGTCGAACAGGGTCATGCCAGCATAGAAATAGGCCAGTGTGCAGGCCAGGGACAGCCCGACGTAGATCAGCCAGAGCGCCTTCGCCGTCTCCGTGATGCGAGGCGTCAGCTTGCTGTCCTTCATCGGCCCCG
>CAZTGY010000117.1:4218-7920 GCA_964613445.1 uncultured Chromatiaceae bacterium
GGGGTCTCGGCGCGGTAGAGCTGCATGCCGCCGACACCGAGCATGGGCAGGATGGCGACGGCCAGCACGATGATGCCCATGCCTCCGAGCCAGTGCAGCTGGGCCCGGTAATACAGGATGGACTTTGGCAGGTCGTCCAGCCCCGTCAGCACGGTGGCACCGGTCGTGGTGAGCCCGGAAACGGCCTCGAAGAAGGCGTCGGTCACCGACATCGCCGGCGAATCAGCCAGGAGCAGCGGCACCGCACCGAAGCTGCCGAGCCCCAGCCAGAACACGGCGGCCACGAGGAACCCGTCCCGCAGTCGCAGCTCGCGCCGGTCATTGCGTGCCGGGAACCAGGCGATGAGCCCCGCGACGAACGTGATCGCGAAGGCCTCGATGAACGAAGGCGCCTGGCCGTCCCCGTAGTACACCGACACGGCGATGGGTGGCATCAAGGTCGCGCTGTAGAGCATCAGCAGCATGCCGAGGATGCGCTGGACAACCCTGAGATGCATGGCGGTTTACGTGGCGCCGGTGACGGTCAGGGCCGGAAGAGCCGTTCGACCAGCTGGATCTGGCGCCGGTCGGAGACGAACAGGATCAGGTGGTCGCCAGACTGGATCACCGTGTCGTGGTGGGCCTGCAGGACCTCGTCACCCCGGACGATGACGTTGATCCTCGCGCCCTTGGGCAACGGCACGTCCTCCACCTTGCGCCCGACCACCCGCATGTCGCCCCGGTTGCCCTGGGCGATGGCCTCGATGGCCTCCGCCCGGCCGCGCCGGAGGGTGTGGATGCGCACCATCCCCGACTGGCGGACGTAGGCGAGCAGGGCGCCGATGGTGATCTGGGGCGGGGAAATACCGACGTCGATGCGGGGGCCCTCCACCAGCTCGGCATAGGCGGGCCGGTTGATCAGGGCCATCACCTTCTTGCAGCCCAGCCGCTTCGCGAGCATGGCCGAGAGGATGTTGACCTCCTCGGCGTTGGTCAGGGACACGAACACGTCCGAGCTGTCGATGTTCTCCTCGAGCAGCAGCTCCTCGTCCGCCGCGTCGCCGGACAGGACGATCGTCTTGGCCAGCCGCTCGGAAATCGAGCGGGCCCGCTCCCTCGAGCGCTCGATCAGCTTCACCTGGTTCGGGCCCTCCAGAGCCTGGGCGACCCGGAAGCCGATGTTGCCGCCGCCGGCGATGAAGATGCGCCTCACCGGGTCCTCGAGCCGGCGCATCTCGCGCATCACCGCCCGGATGTCCTGGCGCGCTGCTATGAAGAACACCTCGTCGTTCTCGAGCAGGCGGGTGTTGCCCTCCGGGACGATCTCCTGCCCGTCGCGGTAGATGGCTGCGATGCGGGTCTCGATCTCCGGGATGTGGTCCCGGAGCGTGCGGATCTCCTGGCCCACCAGTGGCCCGTCCCGGTGGGCCCTGACCCCCACCAGCCGGACCTTGCCGTCGGCGAAGTCGAGAACCTGGAAGGCGCCGGGGTAGCGGATGAGCTGCTCGATGTAGCGGGTCACGAGCTGCTCGGGACTGATGCAGAGGTCGACGGGAACGCGGTCCGGCCCGAACAGGCCGGGGGTCTTCATGTACTCGGCGGAACGGACCCGCGCGATCTTCGTCTGGGTGCCGAACAGGGTGTAGGCCACCTGGCAGGCGATCATGTTCACTTCGTCGCTGTTGGTGAGCGCGATGACCATGTCCGCCTCGGCGGCGCCGGCCCGCTCCAGGGCCCCGGGGGATGCAGCGTGCCCCTGCACCGTGCGCACGTCGAGCCGGTCCTGCAGCTCCCGGAGTACGGCCGGGCTGGAGTCGATGATGGTGACTTCGTTGGACTCCTCCCGGGCCAGGTGATACGCGGCCGTCGAGCCGACCTGCCCCGCCCCCAGGATCAGAATCTTCATCCGCCTACATCACTTCCAGGTTCGCGTAGGACATCACCAGCCATTTGGCGCCCGAGCCCTCGAAGTTGACCTGCACCCGGGCATGGGGGCCCGCACCCTCGTAGCTGAGCACGATACCCTCGCCGAACTTCCCGTGCTTGACCCTCTGGCCGAGTCGCAGCCCGCCGAAGGCCCGGTCGTCGGACGGGATGCCCCCGCGCCGGTAGCTCGGCTGGGCCACGTTGAGACGGGGCCGTACTTCCTCGATGAGCTCCACCGGGATTTCGCTGATGAAGCGCGAAGGCTGGCCGAAGCTGTCCGTGCCGTGCAGCCGGCGCTGCTCGGCGTGGCTCAGGTACAGTTCGCTCATGGCCCGCGTGGCGCCAACGTAGCAGAGGCGCCGCTCCTCCTCGAGGCCATCCGCGTCGTTCAGCGACCGGCGGTGGGGAAAGAGCCCGTCCTCGAGCCCGGTCATGAAGACCACGGGAAACTCGAGGCCCTTGGCGGAGTGCAGGGTCATGAGCTGCACGCAGTCGTCCCAGTCGTTGCCCTGGGCGTCGCCGGCCTCCAGGGCGGCGTGGGACAGGAAGGCCACCAGCGGCGGCATGGATTCCTCCACGTCTTCCGGGCCGAAGCTCCGCGCGGCGCTCACGAGTTCGTCCAGGTTCTCGAGCCGCGCCTCAGCCCGGTCCCGCGGCTCCTTGCGGTAGTGCTCGATCAGGCCGCTCTTCTGGATCACGTGATCCACCTGCTCGTGAAGGGCCAGCCCCGCGGTGTCCCGGGCCAGAGTCTCGATCAGGTGCAGGAACACCTGCACGGCCTTGCCGCCACGGCCGGCCGCGTCCCCTGCCGCCACGACCTGTGCCGCGCGCCACAGGGACAGGGCGTTGGCCTTGCCGTACTCCCTGATCGCATCCACCGAACGGGCCCCGATCCCGCGGGTGGGCACGTTGACCACCCGCTCGAAGGACGGGTCGTCGTCCCGGTTGGCGATCAGCCGGAGGTACGCGAGCGCGTCCTTGATCTCCGCCCGTTCGAAGAACCGCTGGCCGCCATACACCCGGTAGGGCAGGCCAGCCCGGAGCAACACCTCTTCGAAGACGCGGGACTGGGCGTTGGACCGGTACAGCACGGCGACCTCGTTGCGGGAGTTGCCCTGCCTCACCCAGTCCTGGATGCGGCCAACGACGAATTCCGCCTCGTCGCGCTCGTTGTAGGCCCGGTAGAGGCGGATAGGCGACCCCTCGCTGCCGGCCGTCCAGAGCTCCTTGCCGAGGCGTCCGGTGTTGTGGCCGATGATCGCGTTGGCGGCATTCAATATGGTCTTCGTGGACCGGTAGTTCTGCTCCAGCTTCAACGTGCGGCAGCCCGGGAAGTCCCGCTGGAAGCGCCGCAGGTGTTCCTGCCGGGCTCCCCGCCAGCGATAGATGGACTGGTCGTCGTCGCCGACCACGAAGGGCACGCCCGTGTCCCCCGCCAGCAGCTTGAGCCAGGCGTACTGGATGGCATTGGTGTCCTGGAACTCGTCCACGAGGATGTGGCGGAAGCGGCGCCGGTACTGGTGGAGCAATTCAGCGTTGTTCTTCCACAGCTCGAAGGCCCGCAGCAGCAGCTCGGCGAAGTCCACGAGACCGCCCTTGTCGCAGGTCTCCTGGTACAGGCCGTAGAGCCTTATCAGCTGGCGCCGGGTCTCGTCGCCGTCGTCCTTCAGCTGCGCGGGGCGGAGCCCCTCGTCCTTGTGGTGATTGATGAACCACTGGACTTCCCGGGGCACCCAGGTGGTCTCGTCCAGGTCCAGGTTCTTCAGCAGGCGGCGGATGACCCGCTGCTGGTCTTCC
>CAZTGY010000118.1:0-2152 GCA_964613445.1 uncultured Chromatiaceae bacterium
AGTACAATCGCCGGCCCCCGAGTAGAGCGGCTGCCCTCATGTCCACCAAGAAGCCCGGCTTCACCACCCGACAGGTCCACGCGCGCGTCGTCCCGGACCCGGTCACGGGTGCGATCCTCACGCCGATCTACCAGACCACCACCTATGTCCAGGAGTCGGTGGATCGCTATCTCGCCAAGGGGTATTCCTATTCCCGCTCCGCGAACCCGACCGTCCGCGCGCTGGAGAACAAGCTCACGGACCTGGAAGGTGGCGCGGACGCCATCTGCTTCGGTACCGGCATGGCGGCCATCAACGGCCTGTACCTGGCGTACCTGAACGCGGGTGACCATGCCGTGGTCTCCGACGTGGTCTACGGCGGCACCTATCGGCTGAGCACCAAGGTCTACTCCCGCTTCGGCGTGGAATTCTCGTTCGTCGACACCGCCGATGCCGCCAACGTGCGCAAGGCGATCCGCAGGAACACGAAGCTGATCCTGACGGAGACGCCGGCGAACCCGACCCTGAAGCTGACCGACCTGCGTGCCGTGTCGGACGTGGCCGGCGAGCACGGCATCCTGCACGCGGTGGACAACACCTTTCTCACTCCCTACTACCAGCGACCGCTGGAGCTGGGCGCCGACCTCGTCATCCACAGCACGACGAAATACTTCGACGGCCACAATGCCACCGTCGGTGGCGCGATCGTCGCGAAGACCGAAGAGCAGGCCAAGGCCATCCGCTACATCATGAACGCGACCGGCATGATCATGTCCCCGCAGGTGGCGTGGCTCACGCTCCAGGGATGCAAGACGCTGTCGGTGCGCATGGACCGGCAGGCCGCCAATGCGCTGGCCATTGCCAGGTTCCTCGAGGGTCACCCGTCGGTAACCCGGGTGGCCTACCCGGGGCTTGCGTCGTTCCCCCAGCACGACCTGGCGAAGCGCCAGGCGTCGGGCTTCGGCGCGATGTTGTCCTTCGAGGTGAAGGGCGGGGTGGCCGCGGGCAAGGCGCTGATGGACCGCATCAGGCTCTGGACCCTCGCCGAGAACCTCGGCTCCGTGGAATCACTGATCACGCATCCGGTGACCATGACCCACGCCGACGTGGAGCCTGCGGAACGCCAGCGCATAGGGCTGACTGACGGCCTCGTGCGGCTGTCGGTGGGCCTCGAGGACGCGGACGACCTGATCGAGGCGCTGCGCGCGGCCCTCGAGTCCCGCTAGGCGCGGCGTCTGCCTTCCGTAGCGCAGGTGCAACGGAGTTCAACCCGGTCCCCCTCGCCGGAATTCGCCTGAATCAAGGCACTTTCACCTGCAACGTGCAGCGGCATCGGGAATGTCGTGGTGAATCGGCGTCACTCGCCTCGTCCTGATCGCCAGCGCAACGCTCCGCTTCACGACGACGACAGCGTCCCACTTTCAGCGCACTGAACCGGGTGTTCAGGTTTCGTTATGGCTGGCCCGCTTACCTTCCGCTCCCTGGGGTTTTCTGACGTGCGGGTTTCGACGTAGCCAACTCAGCGTTGCGCAGGGGCGCGAGCGTCCGCGAATGCGCGCAACGTCACGGAGGGGAGCGGGCTCGACCGGTTTCATCGGTCGTTGTCGGGCACCTCTGCCGAAACTGGATCAATGGAGTGATCGAGCATGCATGTGCGGTGCAATGGATTGCAGTTGTCAGTGGGATCGTCGCCAGGGCGTGCGACGCGGAACCGGTCGTTCGCTCACTGCGTTGCAGGCCTGTTTCTGCTGGTCCTGGGGGGGGTGGCGAGTGCGGCGGACACGACTGCGCCCACGATTCCCCGCGACCTCGCGGCGATCCGCGTATCCAGCGTCCAGGTCAACCTCCGCTGGACGGCGGCGACCGACAACGTGGCTGTCCGTGAGTACCGGATCGAGCGCTGCAAGGGCGGCAGCTGCAGGAACTTCAGGCAGGTCGCCATCGCCACCGACACCAGCTACGGCGACCTGGATTCCGCCCTGGCGACCTCGGCGAGCTTCCGCTACCGGGTCCGGGCGGTGGACACCAGTGGCAACCCGGGCGGCTATTCCACCCGGATTACCGTGCGGGCCGCCATCACCGCGGATGTCCAGCCGCCGACGGCGCCGGCCGGCCTCCGGGCCACCCGGGCGTCGGCCAGCCAGATCAATCTCAGCTGGAGCGCCGCCACCGA
>CAZTGY010000118.1:2252-7911 GCA_964613445.1 uncultured Chromatiaceae bacterium
GGATCCCGCGCTGGTGACCACCGCGAGCTTCAGCTACCGGGTCCGGGCCGTGGACTCGAGCGGCAACCCGGGAGCTTATTCCGCCACGGCGACCGTGCCAGCCAGTTCGAGCAATGACACCCAGGCACCGACGACGCCGGCGGGCCTCAGGGCCACCCGGGCGTCGGCCAGCCAGATCAATCTCAGCTGGAGCGCCGCCACCGACAACGCGGGCATCCGGGAGTACCGGGTCGAACGCTGCCAGGGCACCGGCTGCACGGCCTTCACGCAATTTGCGTCGACCAGTGGAACGTCGCTGGCCAACGCGGATCCCGCGCTGGTGACCACCGCGAGCTTCAGCTACCGGGTCCGGGCCGTGGACACGAGCGGCAACCCGGGCGGCTATTCCGCCACGGCGACCGTGCCGGCATCCAGCACCACGACCCCTGCGGTCAACCGCCCGCCCGTCATCTCGGGATCACCGGCCACCACGGTGGTCGCCGGCAATTCCTATGCATTCACCCCGACCGCCTCCGACCCGGACGGGCAGGCACTGACCTTCAGGGTCACGGGCGCTCCGGCCTGGGCAACGTTCAGCACGGCCACGGGCGCACTGCGGGGCACCCCTGGCAGCGGCAACGTGGGCCGCACCGACGGCATCGTGATCACCGTCAGTGATGGCAGCAGCTCCGCGTCGTTGCCGGCTTTCCCGATCACGGTCGTGCAGGTCGCGACGGGCACTGCCACGGTGACCTGGACGCCACCGGTGCAGCGCACCGACGGGTCCGCCCTGACCAACCTGGCCGGCTACGAGGTCCGCTACGGCCTGAGCGCCGCCGTGCTGGATCGCACCATCACCCTGGGCAATCCCGGCCTGACCAGTTACGTCGTGGAGGGCCTCGCGTCGGGTACCTGGTACTTCGGTGTCGTCGCCATGGACGGCGCGGGACAGGCCAGCGACCTGTCCGCAGTAAGGTCCAAGACCATCCCCTGAGCCCGCCGCGACGGCCGGCGGGCCCGGGACTTGAAATCGGTGGCCGTGCCCCTAGATCCATGTCCTGCGCGGGTTGCCGCGCCCTAACCAGGAGGAGATCGGGACATGACGCTAGTTAACTGGAGCCCCCTGCGGGAGCTCGATGACCTGTTCAACCAGTACGGGCGGCTGATGGGCCGCTCTGCCACGCCGGCCGCCGAGCGCGGCGACGGCAGCGTCGTCGAGTGGCGCCCGGTCGCCAACATCTCGGAAACGGCCGACGACTACGTCATCAAGGCCGAGCTGCCGGAAGTGGCGAAGAAGGACATCGACGTCTCGGTGCACGAGGGCGTGATCACCATCCGTGGCGAGCGCCGCCTCGAGAACCGGACCGGCGACGAGAAGCATCACCGCATCGAGTCGTTCTACGGGTCCTTCGCCCGCAGCTTCACGCTGCCGGCCGACGTGGATGAGACGAAGATCCAGGCGGAGAGCAAGGATGGCGTGCTCACGGTGCGCCTGCCCAAGACCGAGGCCCGGAAGCCCCGGCCGATCGAGGTCCAGGTTCGCTAGGACGCCGTGACCGGCGGCAGGGGGCAGCCATGCTCCCTGCCGCCCGTCCATTTGACCTGCTGCCGGCGGGATTTGACGGAATCCGGAAACCGGCCCCTGCTGCGCGCCGGAACAGTGAGCCGGTACCGGTTCTCCGGCGCTTCACCGGCTACCCTCACTTGCAGAGTCTCCAGGCCGCACGGGCGGCGCCCCAATCGCTCCCGTTTGTTCTGCTCCGAGGTCCAGCTGATGAGTCGGTGGCACTGGCAGTCCGGATCGCGCCGTAGGGCAACGAGCCTGACAGATGTCCTGGCCGTCGTCCTGGCCGTCGCGCTGCCCGCCATCGGGCAGCTGCCCACGGTCGCCAGGGCCGGCCCGCTGCTGCCGATGGGCCACCTGTCGAAGCTGGACCTCGCCTGGGTGGCGTCGCTGGCTCCCGTGCCGTCCGAACCGCGCGCGGCAGCGGAGCCGCCACCCCTGCTGACCTTCGATGACGCGCCCAGCAGGCGCTACTCGCTGGCGGAGCCATCGCCCGGGTTGCAGTTCTCCCTCGATCCCGATGACGAGGAAATCTTCCTCGGCTGGCAGATCGAGTTCTAGCGGCCGCAGCGCCGGCCCGGCACGGCGTCCCGGGCCGGTTGGGCACCCGCACGCTGGCCGGTACAATGACCGCCCCGCGCCGTGTTCCGGTGCGTCCACGGCATCGCACCTGGCATGCAGCGTTTTCACCCCGCCCTCCTGCTGGCCTGGATGCTCATCGCCATGCCGGCGCCGGGACTGACGGCCGACGCCCTTCCGCCTCCTGGCCCCCCGGTGCCGACGCTGCCCCCGCCGGGACCGTCCGTCTTCCGGCTGCCGCAGCTCGTTCCCTGGCCAGCCGGCGCCGGTCCCCGCGCGCCTGCCGGCTTTCGCGTCGAGCGTTTCGCCACCGGCCTCGACAACCCGCGCTGGCTGCACGTGCTCCCGAACGGCGACGTGCTGGTGGCCCAGTCCCGCACCGAAAGCATGGGCGGGATGCCGCCGGACGTGGTGGCGGTGCTGACGGCGCAGGGGGTCTTCGGCCCCAGCGCCAATTCCATCGTCCTGCTGCGCCCGACGCCGGCCGGGCTCGAACGTCACGAGCTGGTGGCCGGGTTGCACCAGCCCTTCGGGATGTTGCTGCACGGCAAGTACCTGTACGTGGCGAACACGGACGGCCTCGTGCGCTGGCCCTTCAAGGCTGGCGTCACGCGGATCACGGCGGCACCGGAGCAGGTCATCGCCATTCCCGCCGGTCCTGACAACAACCACTGGACGCGGAACGTGATTGCCACGCCCGACGGGTCCCGGCTGCTGCTTTCGGTCGGAGCGGCCACCAACGTGAACGAGAAGGGCACCGATCCGGCGGACCGGGCCGCCATCTGGGAGGTCCGCCCGGACGGGAGCGGCAAGCGCCTGCTCGCCACGGGGCTCCGGAATCCGGTGGGGCTGGCGGTCGAACCCGTCACCGGGGCCCTCTGGACCACCGTCAACGAGCGCGACGGCCTCGGCGAGGACGTGCCCCCGGATTACCTCACGCGCGTGGTGGATGGCGCGTTCTACGGCTGGCCCTACGTCTACTTTGGAACCTACGTGGACCCGACCTGGCAGAAGCTGAATCCGGCCGCCGTGCAGGACGCCCAGGGCCGGGCGCGGGTCCCCGATCTGGCGCTGGGGGCGCACAGCGTGCCGCTGGGCCTGCACTTCTACGGGGGCCGGGGCTTTCCGGCCCGGTACCGGGGCGGCGCCTTCGTGGCGCGCCGGGGTGGCGGCAGTCGCGTGGAACTCCTCGGCTTCGATGTGCAGTTCGTGCCCTTCGCCGCCGGCGCGCCGTCGGGGGCGCCAGAGCCGTTCCTCACCGGCTTCATCGCCGACATGGCCCGGGGCCAGGTCTACGGGCGGCCCGTTGGCCTGGCCGAACTGCCCGACGGGTCGCTGCTGGTCGCGGATGACGCGGGCAACACGGTCTGGCGCGTCGTGTACGGTGGCGGATGAAGGTCCGGCGCCAGTGCCTGCTGCTGTTCGCCCTGGCGGCCCTGGCCCCCGCGTGGGCCCAGGACGCCAGCCGGCTCGCCCGGCTCGAGCTCCGTGACCAGTACGGCAACGTGGCTTCGCTGGCCGGCTGGAGCGGGGCGCCGGTGATCGCGGTCGTGGTCAGCGTGAAGCGGCTGGCCATGATCGAGAAGTGGGAGAAGGACCTGAGCGAGCGCGTGCCGGGCATACGTTTCATGAACGTGGCGGACCTGCCGGCCGATGTCCCGGTCGATCCCGACCGGACGGCGCTCACGCTGCAGAAGCGGGTGCCGCCCGGTGTGAACGTGCTCATGGATTTCTCGCGGGAGTGGGCCACCACCTTCGTGCTCGACACGGAATTGCCGAACCTGCTGGTATTCGATGCCGACGGGCAGCTGACGGCGCGCTTCCGGGGCCGCTGGACCGCCGAACTGGCGGCCCAGGTGGCGGCAGCGGTTCCCCGGCAGGTCGAAGCGCCGTGAGCGGGGTCATCCTGGTCGGTGGCGGCCTTGCCAACTGCCTGCTGGCGCTGCGCCTGCGGGCACTCCGGCCGGACGTGCGGCTGACGCTCATCGAGGGCGCGGACCGGCTGGGCGGCAACCACACCTGGTCGTTCCACGGCACCGACGTTCCACCCGCGGTGCTCGCCTGGCTTCGCCCCCTTGCCAGCTACTCCTGGCCCCACTACGACGTGAAGTTTCCCGGCCGGGAGCGGCGCCTGACGGGCAGTTACCACTCCCTGACCTCCGAGCGGCTGCACGACGTCGTGATGGCGGAACTGGGCGCGAGCGTCCGGCTCAATGCCTCCGTCGTGGACGTGGCGCCCGACCGCGTGATACTGGCCAGCGGCGAGCAGCCGGAGGCCGACCTGGTGGTTGACGGCCGCGGATTGCACTCGGCGCACGGCACCGGCGTGACGCTGCGCTTCCAGAAATTCCTGGGCCAGCTCGTGCGCCTGTCCCGTCCCCACGGGCTGACGGGACCGCTGCTCATGGACGCCACCGTGGCGCAGCAGCAGGGCTACCGCTTCGTCTACCTCCTGCCGTTCACGGCCACGGACGTGCTGATCGAGGACACCTACTACAGCGACACGGGCACGCTCGACACGGCGGTCCTCCGGCAGCACATCGCGCGGTACGCGGCGGACCGTGGCTGGCAGGTGCTCGACCTGCTGCGGGAGGAGGACGGCGTGCTCCCCGTCGTGCTCGACTGTGACCTGCCGGCGTTCTGGCCCGCGGCGGATGCCGTGCCCCGCGCCGGCCTGCGCGCCGGCCTGTTCCACCACACCACCGGGTACTCCGTTCCCGAGGCCGCCGCCCTGGCGGACGCGCTGCCAGGCCTGCCGGACCTGAACAGCCGGGCCATCGCCCCCTGGGTCAGGGAGCGGGTCCGGCGCCGCTGGCGCGAGCAGCGCGTGTTCCGCCTCCTGAACCGCATGCTGTTCCTCGGCGCGGCGCCGGCGGACCGCTACCGGATCCTGCAGCACTTCTACCGCCTGCCGGAGACCGTGATCGAGCACTTCTACGCCGGGCGCCTGACCCTCCGGGACACGAGCCGCGTGCTCACCGGCACGCCGCCGATTCCCATCCACCGTGCCCTCCGTTACGTGCTGCCCTCGAGCAGCCGTTCGGCCGGCATCACCGCCACCCTGAAAGCAACTGGCCGTTGATGAACACAGCGATGAGCAGGGCATGAGCAAGTCCGCGGCCGTCATCGGGGCCGGCTTCGGCGGCCTCGCGCTCGCCATCCGGCTGCAGTCCGCCGGCATCCGCACCGTCCTGCTGGAGAAGCGGGAGCGGCCCGGCGGGCGGGCCTACGTGTACGAGCAGGACGGCTTCACCTTCGATGCCGGGCCGACGGTGGTCACGGCGCCGAACGCGATCGACGAGCTCTTCACGCTTTCCGGCCGGTCGACCGGCGACTACGTGGACCTGCTGCCCGTGGACCCGTTCTACCGGCTCGTGTGGCCCGACGGCGTGACCCTCGAGTACAACGCCGACGCCGACGCCGTGAGCAGCGCCATCGCCCGCATCAGCCCGCGGGACGTCGACGGCTATCGCCGGTTCCTGAAGTTCTCCGAGGACGTGTTCCGGGCGGGCTACCTCGAGCTCGGCACCGTGCCGT
>CAZTGY010000119.1:0-2876 GCA_964613445.1 uncultured Chromatiaceae bacterium
GCGTCGGCGGCGCCGCCCAGACCAAGGTCATCAAGAAGCTCGGCGGCGGCGTGCGCCTGGCCCTCGCCCAGTTCCGCGAGCTCGCGGCCTTCGCCCAGTTCGCCTCCGACCTGGACGAAGCCACGCGCAGGCAGCTCGACCGGGGCCGGCGCGTGACCGAGCTCATGAAGCAGAAGCAGTACTCGCCGCTGTCCGTCGGCCTGATGGCGCTGTCCCTGTACGCGGTCAACGAAGGCTACATCGACGCGGTACCTGCCAACGCCGTGGTGGCCTACGAAACCGCGCTCCACGCGCACGCCAAGGCCAAGTTCGGCGCGATCATCGACAAGATCAGCGAGAAGGGCGACCTCAACGACGAGATCACCGCCCAGCTCAAGCAGATCTGCGAAGACTTCAAGACCAACGGGACGTATTGACGTAGGAGCGGCTTCAGCCGCGACCAGGAACTGAATCGCGGCTGAAGCCGCTCCTACAGGAAGAAACATGGCTGGCGCTAAAGAAATCCGGACCAAGATCAAAAGCGTGAAGAGCACGCAGAAGATCACCAAGGCCATGGAAAAGGTCGCGGCCTCCAAGTTGCGCCGGACCCAGACGCGGATGAACGCGGCGCGCCCCTATGCCGACAAGATCCGCCAGGTCGTGGGCAACCTGTTCCAGGCCAATCCGGAATACCGGCACCCGTTCCTCGAGGAGCGTCCGGTCAAGCGCGTCGGCTACATCGTCATGTCCACCGACAAGGGCCTCTGCGGCGGCCTCAACGTGAACGAGTTCCGCCGCCTGATCGGGGAGCTGCGCCGGCACGAGGCCGAAGGCGTCGAGGCTGACCTCTGCCTGATCGGCGCCAAGTCCGTCCAGTATTTCCGCCGCCTCAAGGTCAACGTGGTGGCAGCCACCACGAATCTGGGCGAGAACCCGCACGTCGCCAGCCTGATCGGCGCCGTCTCCGTGATGCTCGACGCCTACCGGGAGGGCAAGATCGACCGCCTCTACCTGGTCTACAACGACTTCATCAACACGATGAGCCAGAAGGTCGACATCCAGCAGCTGCTGCCCGTCGAGGCGGTGGATGCCAGCGAGCTCTCGGAGACCTGGGACTACATCTACGAGCCCGGTGCCTCGGAGCTGCTCAACGACGTGCTCACGCGCTATATCGAGACCCAGGTGTACCGGGGCATCGTCGAGAACGTAGCCTGCGAGATGGCCTCGAAGATGGTGGCCATGAAGGCCGCCACCGACAACGCCGGGAAGCTGATCGGCAACCTCCAGCTGGAATACAACAAGGCGCGCCAGGCCGGCATCACCAAGGAACTCTCCGAGATCGTCGGCGGCGCCGCGGCGGTTAGCGGGTAGGAGCGCCTTCAGGCGCGAAACACTTTTTTTAGGAACCCGGAAGGTCGCGGCTGAAGCCGCTCCTACGAGGCAAGAGGAAAGAGCATGAGCAACGGCAAGGTAGTACAGGTCATCGGCGCCGTGGTGGACGTGGAGTTCCCCCGGGACTCCATCCCCAGGATCTACGACGCACTCCGCATCGACAGCGCCGATCTCACCCTCGAGGTGCAGCAGCAGCTGGGTGACGGCGTGGTCCGCACCATCGCCATGGGCGCCAGCGAAGGCCTGAGGCGCGGCCTGATGGCCAGCAATACCGGCAAGCCGATTTCCGTGCCGGTCGGCACCAAGACCCTCGGCCGCATCATGGACGTGCTGGGCCGCCCGATCGACGAGGCCGGCCCCATCGGGAACACCGAGAGCTGGCCAATCCACCGTGCCGCCCCGAGCTACGAGGACCAGGCCAAGTCCATCGAGCTCCTGGAGACGGGCATCAAGGTCATCGACCTGATCATGCCGATTTCCAAGGGCGGCAAGATCGGCCTGTTCGGCGGCGCCGGCGTGGGCAAGACCGTGACGCTGATGGAGCTGATCCGCAACATCGCCGTCGAGCACTCCGGCTACTCCGTGTTCGCCGGCGTCGGCGAGCGTACCCGCGAAGGCAACGACTTCTTCCACGAGATGAAGGAAGGCGGCGTCATCGACAAGGTGGCGCTGGTCTACGGCCAGATGAACGAGCCGCCCGGCAATCGCCTCCGCGTCGCGCTCACCGGCCTGACGATGGCCGAGTTCTTCCGCGACGAGGGCCGCGACGTGCTGATGTTCATCGACAACATCTACCGCTACACGCTGGCCGGCACCGAGGTGTCCGCACTGCTGGGCCGCATGCCGTCCGCAGTCGGTTACCAGCCTACATTGGCCGAGGAAATGGGCGTGCTCCAGGAGCGCATCACCTCCACGCGGACCGGCTCGATCACGTCCTTCCAGGCGATTTACGTGCCGGCCGACGACCTTACCGACCCGTCGCCCGCCACGACCTTTGCCCACCTGGACGCCACCCTCGTGCTCTCGCGCAACATCGCCGAGCTCGGCATCTACCCGGCCGTGGACCCGCTGGACTCCAACAGCCGCCTCCTGGACCCGAACGTCATCGGCCAGGAGCACTACGACGTGGCCCGCTCGGTGCAGGCCGTGCTCCAGCGCTACAAGGAGCTGCAGGACATCATCGCGATCCTCGGCATGGACGAGCTGTCCGAGGAAGACAAGCAGACCGTCACCCGGGCCCGCAAGATCCAGCGCTTCCTGTCCCAGCCCTTCTTCGTCGCCTCCCAGTTCACGGGCCAGGACGGCAAGTACGTGTCCCTGAAGGACACGATCCGCGCCTTCAAGGGCATCGTGGCCGGTGACTACGACTCGCTGCCGGAGCAGGCCTTCTACATGGTCGGCACCATCGAGGAAGCCGTCGCCAAGGCGAAGACTTTGCAGTAGGAGCGGCTGGTAGGAGCGCCTTCAGGCGCGACCGGTGATTGGATTCGCGCCTGAAGGCGCTC
>CAZTGY010000119.1:2886-7013 GCA_964613445.1 uncultured Chromatiaceae bacterium
GCTCCTACGGGAACGAAAATGGCAACCATCGCAGTAGACATCGTCAGCGTCGAAGGCTCCATCTGGTCCGGTGAAGCCAACCTCGTGATCGCACCTGCCCGCATGGGTGAAGTGGGCATCGCGCCGCGCCACGCGCCGATGCTGACCACCCTTCGGCCGGGCGACCTGCGCGTGCAGCGGGACGGCCAGGACGAGCTGTTCTTCTACGTCACCGGCGGCATCCTGGAGGTGCAGCCGAAGAAGATCACCGTGCTCGCCGACACGGCACTCCGCGCCGAGCAGCTCGACGAGTCCGCCGCCGACGAGGCCCGGAAGAAGGCCGAGGAAGCGCTGAAGGGCGCCGGGAACAAGGAAGACCTGGCCCACGCCCAGATGCAGCTGGTCGAGGCCGCCGCTCGCTACCGGGCCGCGCAGAAGCTCAAGGGCAAGCGGAACGGCTAGGTCCAGCGTAGGAGCGCCTTCAGGCGCGACTCGATTTCTGGTCGCGCCTGAAGGCGCTCCTACACGAATATCACCCCGGCCGCACTGAACGGCAGGCTGCGCGCCCGCTTCCCGGTCAGCCGCGCCACCGCGTTGGCCAGCGCCGGCGCCACCAGCGGCGTGCCCACTTCACCGATCCCGCCCGGCGCGGCACCGCTCGGCATGACCGCCACCTCGATGCGAGGCGACTCGGACATACGCACCGGCTGGAACTGGTGGAAATTGGTCTCCTGCACCCGGCCGTCCTGGAACGTGATCCGGTTGCGGAGGGCGCCCAGCAGGCCCGTGACCACCCCGGAGTGCATCTGGGCCTCCACCTGGTCCGGCCGCACGGCAATGCCGGGATCCACGGCCACCCACATCCGCTCGCAACGGACGTTGTCCCCCTGCCGGACGACTTCCGCGACCGTGGCCACGTGGGTGCCGTAGCACTCCATGGAGGCGAGCCCGAGGGCCCGGTCCTGCGCCACCGCACGGCCCCAGCCTGCCATCGCCGCGGCCCTCGACAACACCGCCTTCTGGCGGGGTTGCGCCCCCAGCAGCCCGAGGCGGAACGCCAGGGGGTCCTGGCCCGCCGCCAGTGCCAGTTCGTCCATGAAGCTCTCGAAGGCGAAGGCGTTCAGCGCGTGGCTCACCGACCGCCAGTAGCCCACGCGCACGCCGGTGTCCTGGATCAGAACGCTGGTGCGGAAGTGGGGGATGGCATACGTCAGGTTCACCGCGCCTTCGACCATGAAGGGGTCGATGCCGTCCTGCACGAAGGCCGGAAAGGCCCGGGCCGTCGGCGACGGGGACACCATCCGGTGGTGCAGCGCGATCAGCTTCCCGGTCTTGTCCAGGCCGGCCTCGAGCGTGTGCAGGCTGGCGGGGCGGTAGAAGTCGTGGGTGGTATCGTCCTCCCGGGTCCAGATGAGCTTCACGGGCACGCCGGGCAGGGCCTTCGCGATGGCTGCCGCCTGGCCGATGGCGTCCGTCTCCAGCCGGCGGCCGAAGCCGCCGCCGATGAACTGGGGATGGATGCGCACGGCTTCCGGCTTCACGCCGCTGCGGGCCGCGGCAGCCGCCTCGGCGCCTTCGGGAAACTGGGTGGAGGTCCAGATGTCGCAGGTGCCGTTGGCGACCAGGGCGAGGCAGTTCATCGGCTCGAGCGCGACGTGGGCCAGCATGGGCAGGTCGTAGCGGGCCTCGATCGTCTTCGCCGCCCGCTGCAGCCCGCCTGCCACGTCGCCGTTCTCCCGGGCGATCACGCCGGGGAGCCGGGTGCCGTTCTCGAGGGCGCGGGCCACGGATTCGCTGGACACGCTGCCCGCCGCTCCCACGAGCCACTTCACCTCGAGCGCATCCCGGGCCTTCTTCGCGGCCCAGAAGTGGTCCGCCACCACGGCCACGCCGTCACCGATGTTCACGACCGCGCGCACGCCGGGAATTGCCCGGGCCTTGCCGTCGTCCACGCTGACCACGGTGCCGCCGATCACGGGGCACTGGGCCAGGGCGGCGTACACCATGCCGGGCTGTTTCGCGTCGATGCCGAAGAGCCGCTCGCCGCGCAGCTTGGCCGGCGTGTCGAGGCGCTTCAGTCCCGCCTTGCCGATCTGCGTGAACGCCGCTGGCGCCTTGAGCGCCACCTTGTCCAGGGCCGGCGCGGGCAGCCTGGCCGCCGTGGCGGCCAGCGCGCCAAAGGACAGACGCTTGCCGCCCGGACCCGTGACGTGGCCGGCGTCAATGCCAAGCGTTGCCGCGTCCACCTGCCAGGTCTTCGCCGCCGCCGAGATGAACAGGCCGCGCGCCGCTGCGCCGGCCTGGCGCAGGGGCAGCCAGGCGTGGCGGACCGAGGTCGATCCGCCGGTGAGCTGGCCGCCCAGCATTGCATTCTTGTACGCGGGATCCGCCGGGGCCTGCACGATCACCAGCCTGGCCGCCGGCACGCCGAGTTCCTCCGCGATGAGCACGGCGAGGGACGTGTGCACGTCCTGGCCCATCTCGTTCTGGGGGCAGATGAAGGTGATGCGGTTGTCCGGGTCGATCCGGAGCCAGGCATTGGGTGCGAAGGCCACGGCTGCGGCGGCCGCGCGGGGCTCCGGCAGGTGGAAGCCCAGGCTCAGGCCCCCGGCGGCCGTCAGCGACAACTTGAGAAATTCGCGGCGTTCCATGGCTCAGCCCTCCAGGATCCGGGACGCGTCGCCGATGGCGCGGCGGATGCGGTCGTAGGTGCCGCACCGGCAGACGTTGCCGTTCATGGCCTGGGTCACTTCCGCATCCGTCGGCTTCGGGTTGCGGGCTAGCAGCGCCGCGGCCGACATCATCTGGCCCGGCTGGCAGTAGCCGCACTGGGGCACGTCCACGGCCAGCCAGGCCTGCCGGACAGCCTTGCCCACCCGGCCGTCGAGCCCCTCGATGGTGGTGACGGACTTGCCCGCCACTGCCGAGACCGGCGTGACGCAGGAGCGCACGGGCCGGCCGTCCACGTGCACCGTGCAGGCGCCGCACAGGGCCATGCCGCAGCCGTACTTGGTGCCCACCAGGTCCAGGTGGTCCCGGAGGGCCCACAAGAGCGGCGTGTCGCCGTCGGCTTCAACGCGGCGGCTGGTGCCGTTGACCTTGAGTTCGACCATGGAGACTCACTCCCGGAGTGGAATGGACGTCCCGCTGATCATGCACCCGCAAGGCCCAGGAAGACCATGAGCCCCCGGTTCAGCCGGACCCGGTCGGCGGCCCCGAGCATGCCGATCTTCCTTCCGAGCCGGGCCCTTGGCACGGTCGTCACCTTGTCCAGCATCAGCCGGCAATTCGTCCGCAAGCCATTGCCCGTCGCGGGCGCGACCTCGAGGCGGAGGAGCGGTGCCTCGGTGGGGTCCGTGGTAAAGACGCAGAGCGTCACGGAATCTGTCCCGGCGAACCGGTCGTCCTGGATGATCACGGCGGGCCGGGGCTTGCCGGCATAGCCGGAACCTCCGGACACCGTCCAGATCTCGCCCCGTTTCAACGGGCCAGGTCGTCGCCGATGGTGTCGATGAAGGCCTGGTCCGCGGCGGCGTCGGCGCCGGCAGCCACCAGCCGCGACTGCTTCCGGGCTGCCGCGGCGAAGGATCGTGCCCGGACATCCGGGACCCAGACCTGGACTGGGCGGAGGCCCAGTGCGCGCAGCTTGTCACGGTGCTTCCGGACCTTCTGGCGGGACGTCGGGGCGGAGGGGCGCATGGGCCTTGTCCTGATTAGTTACATGTAACCGTAGCAGGGAATGGCACCGGCCCGCCAGCGCGTGATCCAGTGATTTCGTGAAGAAACGCCCGACCCGCTAGAATCCCGCGATGCCAACCACCGTCATCATCCTCGCCGCCGGCCAGGGCAAGCGCATGCGCTCGGACCTGCCCAAGGTCCTGCACCCGCTCGCCGGCCGGCCGCTGCTCCAGCACGTCCTCACCTCGGCTGCTGCCCTGAAGCCCCGGGAGATCCGGGTCGTCCACGGCCACGGCGGCGGGCAGGTGCAGGCCGCGTTCCTGGGCCAGCCCATTGGCTGGTTCCACCAGGCCGTGCAGAAAGGCACCGGACACGCGGTCCAGCAGGCACTGCCGAAGATTCCGGCCGGTGACGTCGTCCTGATCCTTTACGGCGACGTGCCGCTGGTGCAGCCGGCCACGATGCGGAAG
>CAZTGY010000119.1:7023-7870 GCA_964613445.1 uncultured Chromatiaceae bacterium
CTGGTGGCGAAGGCGGCGAGGGGCCAGGTGGCGGTGCTCACCGTGGAGATGGCGAATCCGGCCGGTTATGGCCGGATCCTGCGCGGCGAACGGGGCGCGGTCATGGCCATCGTCGAGGAGAAGGACGCAACGCCGGCCCAGCGGCAGGTCCGGGAGATCAACACGGGGTTACTGGCCCTGCCGGCGGGCAGGCTCGCCAGATGGATCGGCCGACTGAAGCCGGACAACGCCCAGAAGGAGTACTACCTCACCGACGTGATCGGCCTCGCGGTCCGCGACGGGGTGACCGTGGCGGCCGTATCCGCCGAATCCGAGGATGAGGTGCTGGGCATCAACGACAAGGCCCAGCTCGCCGCCGCGGAGAAGATCCTGCGGCGCCGGCTGGCCGGCGAACTCCTGGCCGCCGGCGTCACGCTGGCGGACCCCGAGCGCATCGACATCCGCGGCGAGCTGCTTTGCGGGCGGGACGTGGTCATCGAGCCCGACGTCATCTTCGAGGGCGTGGTGCACCTGGGTGATGGCGTCCGCATCGGAGCCTTCACGCAGGTCCGGAACACGCTCGTCGGCGCCGGCACCGTGGTCCACCCGCACTCCCTCCTGGAGGACGGCGTGATCGGGCCGAACTGCGAGATCGGGCCCTACGCCCGGGTGCGTCCGGGCACCGAGATGGCCGAGGGCGCCAAGGTCGGCAATTTCGTCGAGGTGAAGAAGAGCGTCATCGGCCGGGGCAGCAAGGTCAACCACCTCACGTACATCGGTGATGCCACCATCGGTGAGAAGGTGAACGTCGGCGCCGGGACCATCACCTGCAACTACGACGGCGCCAACAAGCACCGCACGGTCATCG
>CAZTGY010000120.1:0-431 GCA_964613445.1 uncultured Chromatiaceae bacterium
GCAAATCCCCAGATCCCAAACCCGGTGCCTCTCCCTATTTCTTCTTGAAGAGGCGGTCGAGGGCCTTCTTCAGCGGGTCTTCGTTCTGCGCGGGCGGCGCGGCCTGCTCGCCGTCGGCGGGCGGGGCCTCCCCGGCCGGCTTGCCGAGGCCGAGCTTCTCCCGGAGCTTGTCCTCCAGGGACTGGCGCACCGAGTCCGTCAGCACTTCCTTGGCCAGCTTGCCGAGATCGACACCCACCTTCGGATCCGCGACCGGTCCGCTGATCGTCAGCGGGATGCGCACGTTGACCAGGTCCTCGAGGCTCGTGTCGTCGCCGAAGACGGGCTTCTCGAACACCAGGGCCGTGAGCTTGCTGTCCAGCGTCGCCTTCGGCAGGTTCACCGTGGCGTCACCCGACACCCGCAGGAAGGGAATTTCAGCGCTGAACCGG
>CAZTGY010000120.1:441-7865 GCA_964613445.1 uncultured Chromatiaceae bacterium
TTGCCTTCGGTCAGCTTGCCGGAGAGGTCCAGTGACCTGATGGGCGTCTCCTCCGGGCCCGTGCGGGCCGGCGGCGCCGTGCGCCGGAGCAGTGCCCGGGCCCGGCGGATCTCGTACCAGACATCCATTCCTTTGTAGGTGCCGTCGGCGAGGGAGAACTCCAGGTTGCCGGCCAGGCTCTCCAGCAGCTCGTCGTCGGTGGCGCCGACCGCCGTGCCAGCCAGGTTGAGGTTCGCGGTGCCGGTTATGTTCTTCACGTCGGCAAGATCGGCAAGGAGCGCGCCGAAATCCACGCCGGTCATCGCCTGGTCCAGCGTGAGCCGGGGCCTGGCTCCCGTCGCATCGAGCCGGATGCCGGTGCGCAGCCGGCCCCCGTAGATCTTCGCCACCAGCGGGTCGAGGCGCAGGCGGCCCCCGTCCGCGGCGACAGTCACGTCCACGTCCGCCAGCTGTAACCCGGTGATGGTCAACTGGCCAATGCGCGCGCGGCCCCGCAGGTTGAGCGCGCGAATGGCCTCCGACGGAATTGCCGTTGGCTTCTCCGCCACTTCCTTCGCGTCGCCTCCCGCAGCGCCGGACGGCGCATCGGGCGACCGGTAGCGGTCCGCGTCCAGCCTGTCGAGGGTCAGGTCGAACTGCGTGCGGGGCGTGGCCGTGCTGCCGGCGGGGAGCAACTCCCGGTCCAGCGACCCGGCGACCCTCGTGTCGTCGAGCACGACGGCAATCTGTTCGAGCCCGAAGGACTCGTCGCGGAGCAGCCAGTTCGCCGAACCGGCAAGCTTGCGGAGAACGGCCGGATCGGCGGTGACCGGCACGTCCTCCTTCAGCGTCGTCAGCACGTCCCGCGGCGAGAATTCCGGAAAGCGCACGGTGCCGCGGAGTTCGGTACGGGCGCCAAACCCGCCTTCCCCGGCCAGGTCCAGGGCGACGCCGGCAACCGTGGTCTTCGCGGTGAAGCGGGTGACGGCGCCGCTCCCGGCATCCACGTCGTAGCGCAGGCCGGACAGGCTCGCCTGCACGGGCGCGCTGCCGCCCGGCAGGTCCGGGCCCCTCGCCTCCAGGTCGGCCGACAGCTCCGGGGCCTGCAGCAGGGTGTTGGAGGAGAGGCGCACTTCGACCGCCGGCGCACGCAGCGTGCCCCGGAGGCCTTCGAGCCCACCGAGCCCGCGGGTATCGAGCTCGGACTCGAGCGCGGCGAGCCTCAGGGTCGTGACGTCGCCGTCCACGGCGATGGCGGCCTGCGCCTTGAGCTTCAGCGCGCCGCCGGAGTCGTCGGCCAGGTCAGTGAGCCGGAACGAGGTGCTGACGTCGAAGGGCGCGGCGGCCTGCACCGGGCCGGTGGCCAGCTCCAGCTGCTCCACCCGGTAGCGCGCGCCGTCGGCCTCGTCGCTGTAGTTGATCCGCGCATCCTCGAGGCGGATTCCGGCGACTTTGAGCGCGGCGATGCCGGCGCCATCGTCGCTGCTGCCGGCCACAGGCTGGTCCGGCGTGGCGTCGGTGAAGGTCCAGTTGTTGCTGCCGTCCTTCCGTCCGACCAGATTGGCCTCGAGGCCCGCGATGCGCACCATGCCGATCTCGACTTCGCGGCGCGCGAGGAGCGGCCAGAGCCGGATCGCGAGCCTGGCGGATCCGACGCGCAGGAGGGGCTCGGCATCGAAGCCCGGCGGATTGCCCAGCTCCAGCCGCGTCACCTCCACGGCGCAGCAGGGCAGGAGCTTGAGCCCCACGTCGCCGCCCAGGGTCAGGGTGCGGCCCGTGGACTGCTGGACGGCCGTCACGATGGCCGGCCGGAGCCGGTCGGGATCCACGAGCGTGACAACCGTGATGATCACGCCGACGCCCAGCACCAGGAGCGTGCCAAGCCCGATCAACGACCATTTCAGGAGCGGCTTCACGGGCCGCATTTAAGCAGAAAAGTGTCGCTAGCAGCCGCTGGTCTGGGGGGTGATGGCCGGATTCTGGCCGGGTGCCGCCGGCGGGCTGTAGGCGACGCCGCACGGCCGGTCACTGCCGAGGCGGCCGTGCCGCCACACGCCACCACTGTAGACGAAGCTGGCCGTCTCGGCTTCAGCCAGCATCAGCGGCAGTGTCGCCGCCGATGGATAGCCGTAGGTCATGGCCACCACACCCCTGGGCCCGTCGATGGTCGGCGGCCGGTCCGCGGCGAGCCAGCGTGCATGGGCCAGCTGGGTCGCCGTCACCGTGCTGCGGGCCAGCGCGGTCACCTCGTCGAGCCGCGCTTCCCCGGCGAGGCGCACGTGGCGGGGAACGGCCACGAAGGCGCCCGCGCCAATGCAGGCTATGAGTACGACCATGTCGAACCGGCTGATCATCGACGTAATGTCGGGCGAAGTGCCCGGCCACGTCTGTGACCCGGTTCTCAGGGAAGCGAGGGCACCCGGGAGCGGCTCTAGGTTCCGGGCTTCGTCCGCTCCTCCACCGTGTCGCGTACCCATTGTGCGAAGAGCGGGTGGCCGATCATGCCCTTGTCCACGAAGGTGTAGTTGAGGCCGCTCAGGTCCTTGCCGATCTTCTGGGACACCCGTCCGCTGGCCGTGAGCAGCACCGGTGCGACGATGACCCGCTTGCCGGACGCGTTGGCCTTCGCAATCCACGCGCGCATGCGCTCGACGTTGGCGGCCCGGATATCCGGGGGCGCATCGTCCTGGAGCGAGCCGTAGAAGACCTCGGAGATGCCGGAGACGTCCCTGGCGACAGCAGCCAGCTTTGCCAGGTTGCGCAGCTCGTCCTCGTTCTCCGCCTGGCTCTCGGGCCCGTGCATGATAAGGAGCGCGGCCTCGTTGGCCGGGTCCTTGCTGGCCGTCTTGAGGTTCTCCCCGAGGATCCGGCCAATGATGGGGCTGCGCGTGGGCGACGTCGCCATGATGATCCTGGCCGTCGTCCGCACCCGCGGCACCTCGAGGTACCCCGAGTTGTCGGTGAGTCCGAACATGTAGTGCCACTGGCGCACCAGCGAGCTGGTCTCGCTGGTCTCGCTCGGCAGCACGACGATGGTGGTGGCCCCGGCGGCAGCCAGCCTGTCGACGGCAGCCTGGATGTGGGAGGAGTCCATCATGGACATCCCCAGCCCGACGGCGGTCGGATGCACCGCCGCCACGGAGGCGTAGCCTGCCTTGAACTGGTCGTTGCCGTCGCCGGCGTAGCCGTGGCCCAGCCCCAGCACGCCGATGGAATCCCGCACCGACGCAGGGCTGAGATAGTCCATGGAGTCGGGCGTCATGCGGCCCATGTTCTCGTTGATCTGCTCGTCGCTGAATCCCGCATACAGGGGGACCTTCTTCCGGAGCGTCGCGATCTGCTCCGGGGTCATCTGGTGACCCGCATGGCCGGCATGCCCGGAGTGATCGGCTGGCGCATCGGCGGCGACCGTGGGACCGGCCAGGCCGAGCGCCAGCACAGCAACGAGGGCGGGGTAAATGCAGCGCGGTGCGAACATGAGTCGTGCTCCTTGGCCTGGGATGCGGAACGTGGTTTCCACCGGAACTGTGCAACACGGCAACGGCCGCTGGAACCCGAGTGTGACCCCGGTCTCAACGACTTCACATAGTCCCGCCGTAGATTAGCCGACGCAAGCCTCTCCGGAGGCTCGGGTGTGGCCAGCTGCCTCAGCGGGCCGGTTGGCGTGGGCCGCTGTGGATGTCGGCATCGATGAAACTGCTGCTGGTCGAGGACAATCCTGCCGACGCGGACTTCCTGGCCGCGTCACTGCGGCGGCAGCGCGCGGGTGACGTCGAGCTGGTGAATGTCCCGACCCTGGCGCTGGCCACGGACCAGCTCGGCCTCGACACCTTCGACGTGGTTCTACTCGACCTGCACCTGCCGGACGGCTCCGGGCTGCAATGCCTCGACGCCATCCAGGCGGTCAACAACGAGATCCCGATCGTCGTGCTGAGCGGGCAGGACGACGAGGAGTTCGCCGTCAGCATCCTGAACCAGGGCGCCCAGGACTACCTGGTGAAGTGGGAAGGCCAGGGCCGCACCATCCTGCGCTCCATCCGCTACGCGATCGAGCGCAAGAAGTCCGACCTGCACCTCAACTACCTGGCCCAGTACGATCCACTGACCGGCATCCCCAACCGCCAGTTCTTCAATGACCAGCTCACGCGCGCCACGGCGCGTGCCCGCCGGGACGGCCGCAAGGTGACGCTGCTCTTCCTCGACCTGGACGCATTCAAGGTAGTCAACGACACCCTGGGCCACGACGCCGGTGACCGGCTCCTGAAGGAAGTGGCAGACCGCATCCGGCGTTCCGTCCGCACGGGCGACATCGTGGCCCGGCTCGGCGGCGATGAGTTCGCCGTGATGCTGGAGGGTCTCTCCAGCGCCCGGGACGTGGAAGCCCTGGCGAGCGGGCTGCTGGAGGTGATCGCCCAGCCGTACCACATCGCCGACCGGCAGCTGACGATCACCACCAGCATCGGCATCACCATGTATCCGAATGACAATTCGGACACGCAGATGCTGCTGAAGAACGCCGACATCGCCATGTATCAGGCCAAGGAGTACGGCAGGAACAACTTCAAGTTCTTCCACGAGCAGATGCACGCCGACCTCATGCAGTACCACGAGCTCGAGCGCGACATCCGGGAGGCCATCCACCTCGGCCAGTTCCAGCTGGCCTACCAGCCCAAGGTCAACGTGCGGATCAACCAGCTCCAGGGCCTGGAGGCGCTCCTGCGCTGGAAAAGCCCTGCCCGCGGCAACGTCAGCCCGGGCGACTTCATCCCGGTTGCCGAGGAGAGCGGCCACATCATCCCGCTGGGCTACTGGGTGCTGAACGAGGTGTGCCTGACCTTGAAGTCATGGCAGGACAAGGGGCTTACGCTGGTTCCGGTGTCGGTGAACGTGTCTGCACGCCAGTTCCAGCAGCCCGACTTCCACAAACGGGTGGCGGAGGTCCTGCGCAGGCACCAGATCGACCCGAGCCTGATCGAGATCGAGCTCACCGAAGGACTGGTGATGGAAGACATCGATTCCGCCAAGCGGGAGCTCGCCCAGCTGAAGAAGATCGGGCTGCGGATATCCATCGATGATTTCGGCACCGGCTACTCATGCCTGAGCTACCTGCGGCGCTTCCCCATCGACGTGCTGAAGATCGACAAGTCCTTCGTGCAGGAGATCGGGGGCAGCCGCGACGGCGAGAGCATCATCGATGCCATCATCTCGCTGGCCAGGAGCCTGCGGCTGGAAACGGTCGCCGAGGGCGTCGAGACTCCGGCGCAGCTCCACTACCTGCTTGACCATGGCTGCCACGTCGTACAGGGATTCCTGTTTGGCAAGCCGATGGACATGCACCTCATAGAGCCACTGCTCGCCGCCCTCGAGCAGGGCGGGACGGATTCAACCGCCGTAGTGCGCGCACTGAAGGGCTTCGGATGACAACTGGCCAGCTGTCTTCTGCCGGCCTGAGCCCGGAACTGCAGTGCACGCTGGAGGCCAGCGGTGTTGGCGTGTACTCGTTCGACGCCGGCACGCGCGAGTTCTTCGTCGACGCCACTTGCCGCCGCCTCTTCGATATCGATCCCGACACGCAGCTGTCGCCGGACGTGATGGCCTCGCGGATCCACCCCGGCGACCTCCAGCGTTACTGGGCTGCGGCCGGCGAGAGCATGAAGACCGGAACCTTTGCCTGCGATTACCGTGTGGTGCACCGGAATGGCGATATCCGGTTCGTCAGCGGCCGCGGCCATCTTCAGCCCGGCCCGCCGGGGGCGCCACCCCGGCTCCAGGGCGTCTGCATCGACGTGACGACGCAGCGGGCACTCGAGATCCAGCTGCACGCCACCCAGGCGCGGATGCAGGAACTCGCCGACGGCGTGCCCGGGCTCTTTGCCTACCTGGACAGGAGCTTCCACCTCCGCTTCCTCAGCGCCCAATACGACCTCTGGTATGGCCACTCGCGGAGCCGCCACCTCGACCAGCACATCAAGACCGTGATCACCGCCGAATCCTGGGCGCGGCGCAAGCCGCTCTACGAGCGCTGCCTGGCCGGCGAGGTGATCCAGTACGAGGAAGCACGCACGATGGCGAACGGCGAGCACCGTTACTATGCCGTGACCTATCAGCCCCATCGCGATGCCAACGGCGACGTGCTGGGCATCCTGTCGCTGGCCATGGACATCACCGAGCGGCGCGCGATACAGGAAGAGCTTGCCCGCTCCAACCAGGACCTCGAGCAGTTCGCCTACGTGGCATCCCACGACCTCAAGGCCCCCCTTCGTGCCATCGAGATCCTCGTGGAATGGCTGCGCGAGGACCTGGCGGGCTACACGGGCGGCGAGGTGCAGCAGAACCTGGGACTTCTCAGCCAGCGCACGGCCCGGCTGCACCGCCTGCTGGATGACCTGCTGGCCTACTCCCGCGCCGGCCGCAAGCCCGGGGAGATCGTGGACGTGGACTCGAAGCTGCTGGTGGAGGACCTCTTCGTGCTCCTCTCGCCGCCCGGGACCATGCAGCTGAATGCCGATGGCTCGCTGCCCGTGATCCACGCCCACCAGGCTCCACTCGAGCAGGTGCTGCGCAACCTGATCAACAACGCCATCAAGCATCACCCCACCAGGCAGGGCTCGGTGACCGTCTACGCACAGGACAAGGGTGACGAGGTCCTGTTTGCCGTTGAGGACGACGGCTCAGGGATCCCGGTGGAGTTTACGGAGAAGGTCTTCCAGATGTTCCAGACGCTGAAGCCCCGGGACGAGATCGAGGGCAGCGGCATGGGACTGGCGATCGTCAAGCGCATCGTCGAGTGGCAGGGCGGCCGGATCTGGTTCCACGGCGGACCTGGCGGAGCCGGCACCGTGTTCAAGTTTACGTGGAAGAAAGTGCCCCACGAGGGGACAGGCATTGACGGGGGCGAGGTGGCCCATGATCGACATGAACAGAACCGTGCACATCTTGCTGGCTGAGGACGACCTCATCGACGAGAAGGCGTTCCTTCGCGCGATCGAGAAGCTGCGCATCACCAACCCCGTCACCGTGGCGCGGGACGGCGTTGAGGCCTGGGAGATCCTCAAGGGGACGAACGGCAAGCCGCCGTTGCCCCGGCCGAACCTGCTGGTGCTCGACGTCAACATGCCACGCATGAACGGGCTCGAGCTTCTCGAGCGGATCCGGGACGATGCCGAGCTTCACGATTCGATCGTGTTCATGCTGACGACGTCGAACGATGACGAGGACAAGATCGAGGCGTTCAACCTGAACGTCGCCGGCTACATGCTGAAGTCAGACGTTGGCAACAGCTTCGTGAAGGCCGTGGAACTGGTGGACAACTACTGGCGCGTCGTGGAGTTCCCGCAGGCCACCGGCCGCCGCACAGGGGCCACGTCCACTGACGACCGGCGCCAGTACGTCCGGCACCCGGACTCCCGCGGGGTACTGTAGGGAATCAGAGGCACCGGGTTTGG